>CAYTND010000208.1:0-4789 GCA_964438965.1 uncultured Pirellulales bacterium | reverse complement strand
TGTCTCATCATATAACATCGACGCAAATAATAACGTATTAACTGACCGATGGCAATAGAGCCTTCAGGACGTGTTAGACGTTTACCATTAGTTCAGATGTTTTTTTTCGAATCTTAGTGGCAATATATGCTGCTGGTGTTGTTAGCCGGCGAGCGTGGATTTGCGGTGAGCCCCTAACGGAGTGTAATATCTAATTTGACGTGTCTTACAGATCTGCTAAACGCATTTCATTGCGCTTGGGTTCTCTATCCTACGTATTGACTTCTTGCTTCCGCAATGAGCTTGAGCATCTGGTCGGCCTGGGTTTGAATTTCGGGGTCGGAACTTGTTACTCGTGCACTCCATTTGCTATATTCTTTATTCAGATGCCGACGAGCTTTTTCCTTATTCATATCTGAAGTAACACCGAGGATGGTTTCTACATCCAGGACTTCATGCATATCGACAGGGAGGACTTTCTCCACCATTTCTCGAAACTTATCCGTATCAATCTCGATCCAGTTTGCCAGGTCTTTCAAGACAGTCAATTCTTCTTTAGTAACTGAGCTGTTAGCCTGTGCTACATATAAGCAAAGATTCAATATGTCATATCGGACTGCGAGAGGTGCAATTCCGACAATCTCTCTACAAATATTATAATTGTTAAGTTGATTTCCATCGCGGAAAAACGCAATTGTTTCATTCAAGGCCTTTTCAAGTTTACGCCGTCCTTTGTTGGATGCCTCGGACAGGTCAATATTGTCCCTTGCCCAGTTTTTGATAAGTTCAACCTCACAGTCGTACAGCTTGTTATCTGCGGCACTTACTGCGAATGCCAGCGTTACAGCAAGGGTTTTTGCGCGTTGGACGTTTTCCTGCAAATCAAGATAGCCGAAATCGCGATTGTGATAAGCAAAATAGCAGCGGGCCCAAGCAAGCTGTTCACCACCTTCGGCAGGGAATATTGATGTAATGAACATCAGTTCTCTTTTTCCTTTGCGGGGAAGTGCCAGCCAGTCAAGACGCAGCAGGGCAATGGACGTCCAGTCTGATATGGTAGTAACCTGGTGCGGAAGCTTGCCAAGCTTAGCGTTGTAGCAGAAAACAGATGAATCCGGCATTTGCCACTGTTTAACCAGGGCTTGGACCGGTTCGCCTTGAGACTTCGGTTCAGTTACGTCCACAATGGAAATGCTCAAGGTCGCTGTCTGCACGTTCCGGGGAGCATGGATTGAGCCGCAAATTTCCACGCTAAAAGCATCAGAATCGCTATTATTCTCTTGCTGCTTTGTCAGTCGAACACGGCAGTTAAGAACAGTCAAATCGAGCTGAGCGGAAGACTCTATACTGCTTGGGTTGGGGTTTGCTTTGGGCGAAACCGAGACCTTGATGTAATTAATCAAACCGGAAAAGCTGAAGTTACTAATTAAATCCCCTGACCTTAAACGACTTACCAATTCGACAAGCTTGGTGCGATTAATTAAACTAAAAAGAATCATTGACGCAGATGCTGCTACCCCAATCAAAATTGGTATCATAAGTTTGGCCATCTACTTACCTGCGCGTTTCGTTACTCGACTTTGAAGGACTTCAATCGCTTATTCTTTTCTTTTACGTCGCCCCCGGACATTTCGCCATCCTGGTCCAGGCATAAATCGACTTCAAGGGCTTTGCCGGATTCAACATCTTCGAATTTGCAGTGCATCCTCTGGTTGACATCGTAGCTGTAAGTAACCTTAATAGGTCGGTTGGCGGGCCTATTCGGAGGAAGCTTAAATTTATGCGTTGCAATCTTATTTACGTACTCGACAGCGGTATCTTCCCCCTGGGTTATTGTTACCTCAAGGTCTGTCTGTCCCTCAGTGAGGGTATAGAACGTTTGTGAGCTTTCACAGGGCAGCGGTGTATTTTTCTTCAAAATGATACGATTCTCAATTACACGTCGGCCGGTTTCCTCGTCAACAGGAGCGCAAATAGTACCATAACTGTGGTTGCAGACATCAGTGAGGTTAATGTCTTTCAGTCCATTGGAGACGCCCGCCGGCACAACATCGGATTTTTCTCTGAGCATTGTCAATCCGGCATGTAAAGCGGCACCAAGTGCGACACATTCATCTACATTCACCGCCGTCTCCGGTGCGGCTCCGAACATTTTCTCTAAGCGCTGCAGGACCAATGGTATTCTGGTGCTGCCGCCTACCAACAGTACCTTGTCAATTCCGGAAGGTTTAAGACCAGCCTCCTCAAGCGCCACTTCAACGAGAATATCTGTACGAGACATCAGCGAAGAAATGGCCTCTTCGAACATCTCGCGTGTAATTTGCACTTTCATACTGCCCGCCGGGCCGTAGAGCATCTTTTTGGCAACAGGACGCCGCGACAACGTCTTTTTAATATCTTCGGCCTCATCTTCATACTTCGCTCTATCCTCATCGGAGTCAATCAGCTCGGTACCGAATTTGTCCCTGTAGTTCTGCTCCAACAACTCCAATATTTTCTGGTCAAAGTCAACGCCGCCAAGGGCGTGGTCGCCCTGTGAGCAAATAATATCCATTTGATGACCGTTGACATCCATTACTGTTACATCGAAGGTCCCTCCGCCGAGGTCATATACGAGGACCTTTCCGGAAACCTCTCGCGTGGTAGCATAATACAAGGCGGCAGCCACAGGCTCATTGACAATTCCAATCACGTTCAGCCCGGCCATAGTCCCTGCGTCCATGGTCGTTTTCCTGCGAACCTCGTCAAAGTGGGCGGGAACAGAGAGAACGACATCATGGATTTTGTCATCCCCGACCGAGCAGTCCTGCTTGAGCTTTTTCAGAATCAACGCGGACAATTCCACAGGCGTCCAGTCCTTATTATCAATACGCTTGTGATATTTCGGGTCCCCCATGTTCCGCTTTATCCAGCGAACGGACCTTTGAGCATTTAGCCGCCGTGAGTTAATAGCTTCGATTCCCACCCGGATTATATCGGAGTTTTCTTCATCAAAGAAAATCGCAGACGGCGTAAGCCTTTCACCATCGGCATTCGGGATTATTTCGGGTTTCCCGATAGCATTGAGAGTCGCTAACGCTGAGAAAGTTGTTCCCAGATCTATGCCTACTATGTTAGCCATTTTGTACTCCTTATTTTTCTGAGCTCCCGGTTTTGACTTATTATCAAACCTAACCAAAGAGCTTAACCTGAGCCGTACGTACTATTTTGATATTCTCCTCGTTAATAAAGTATTGATAACCTGGTCTAATAACTTTTGCAATTCTGCCTTTCTGCTTCGGCTTTTCACAGTGTTGCTTGTCTTTAACGGCCTCGGCGTACTTCTCCTGGCCGCGATAATCACTGTTTATTTCAGGCTCAAATTGCTCAATACCACTTGACTCTAAAGCAAATACCAGCTCATCTCTTATGTCCTCAAGGTGTTCGGTCTTAGCACCTTTGCTGGAGAGCCGGCTGATACGGTTTTCCAGGTTGTCAATGCAGCGGATGATTCGCAGGCAAAAAGTCTTGATAATATTCCAGTCATACCCATCCTGAAGTTTTTCCACTCTCTCCTGCTGGCAGGAAGCATATTCACGAATGGCTGAGACCTGCTGAGCAAGGTCTTTAAGGGTGCTGTCGAGCGGTTTCGAATGCTCAATTATGGCCTGTTGAACACTTTGTGCCGTCCGTTCTTCCAACTGTTCAGTTTGAGCTTTGATAGAATCCTCAAGTCTTGCTATAGAATCAACGGTTTTTTCATCGGAAAGCAAGACGGCAATTTTCTCAGCATTGTCATCTGAGTAAGTTCCCAAATGCTTTTTGGCCCGTTTGCGGTCCCGGTTATCAGGGCGGGATTCGCTTTTTGTTGAAAGAGCCGCCTGGCCCTCATTAAGTTTGGGCTTACGCCTGCCCAAATTCCGAAGAACTCTCGAATATTTCTCAAGCCGGCTTTGCTGTTGATTCGGTGTTTGCTCTTGTTCCTGTTCTTCTTCCTCCTTTTCGGTGTCGGTCTCAGCCGACTTCTCGTCGCTGGTCTTTGTTCGCCTTCTAATAACATCGGTTAAATACTTCTTCAAGTCGGACAAACCTCTAATAAGACGCCGACCCAACCATAGTAACAAGTACCAGGCAAAAATTGTCCCGCCCATAGATATACAGACAATAGAGCCTGTAAGAGCAAACTCACTCAACTGTTCCTGCCATAGTTGAGTTTCTGGTTTGCCTTTGTCATATTCATCCAATCCGAAAGGCAGTTGGGTTGGCTCTTCCGGGAACGACTGAAACCATTCAGTATATTGCTCGAGAAACTCACCAGTTTCTGAATCATACTTCGACTCATAGTTAGCAATTCTCTGTTGCTGCTTTCCTTCCTCGACAAGAACCCACCCAAGCATGGCGGTACCGGCAAGGAGTAATACTAAACCAAGAATAACAAATTTCTTATGCATAATTTCAAATCTTAATCGTGAACCATTCTGTCCAGCTCAAAGTAAAAGTATTAGTCTATTTCTTTTTACACTTTTTACTCTGACCATGATTCTCATCTTCGTCTGAGACGACACCGGATGTTATGCTGCAAGCTTCGGTTACCCTTAACACCTCTTCTATTGTTGTCAGGCCCTGCTTTACTTTTATAAGTCCATCGTCAAACAAACTCCGCCGTCCGCTTTCACGAAACACCCGGCGCATATTATTAATCGATGAGTCGTTGTTAATCATATCCCTGAACTTCTCATCAATGACCAACAGCTCGTAAATACCAATACGCCCTATGTAACCGGAGCCTCTGCAATGGTCACAGCCGCCACCGTGATAAAACTGTTTGGCC
>CAYTND010000207.1:0-4807 GCA_964438965.1 uncultured Pirellulales bacterium | reverse complement strand
ACATCACACCGCGATGGTCCTGTGTGGCAGCCCAGTTTTGTTCATGTTCCCCGTATTCCTTATGGCTGAAGTTGCTGATAACAGGTGAGCCAAGATCAGCAAATTGAGTCTGACCTGCAACCAGAGAAATAAAAAGGTATAAATATATATTTAAAAGAAGGGTCTTCATATTATCCTGCATGCTTACAATGTATCACCTGGATATCACCAGGCGATGAAACTCTGACATATATCAGCAAGACTGTTAAGTAATGTATAAAATAATGTAATAGAGGTATATTATGAACTGCCACTTCAAAAACTTGTCTTGGAGGACTAAGAAAATGAAACGTTTAACAATTCTTGGAATAGTCTTAGTTTGTTTCGCAGCACTTTGTCTCGGCCAGCGCAGGACTCGAACACCACAAAAGATAGTTCGACTTACAAAGCCGAGCTTGACAGGAACGGTCAGTTTCGAAGAGGCGTTGGCCAAGCGGCGAAGTGTGCGCTTATTTACCAACAAACCGCTCGAGTCTGAGCAGATTGGACAATTGGCCTGGGCCGGTCAGGGCATAACAGAAACACAAAGAGGCCTGCGAACGGCACCATCGGCTGGGGAGACTTATCCCATAGACTTATATTTTGCCACGCAAGAGGGACTGTTTGTTTACCGCCCGGCCGAACACAGCCTGGAACAAACTTCGGACCAGGATATCCGCGGCAGGTTAGCGGCAGCGGCTTCGATGCAGGAATCGGTGGCCATGGCGGGCTGTGATATTATTGTTGCAGGCTCTGTCAGAAAGCTTACAGGCCAGTTTCGCACTAAGGCCAGAACATATATGTTCCTGGAAGCCGGGCACATCGCCCAGAATATCCAACTACAAGCCGTCTGTTTAGATTTGGGGTCTGTAACAATCGGTGGCTTTAATACGAAGGAAGTCGGCAGAATCTGCAGATTACCGAGAGGAATGGAGCCGATTTATATAATTTGCGTAGGCTATCCAATAGAGCAAACCGCAGCAGAAGTTTTACAAGATGGCACAGGAGCAAAAAGAGCTGCGTTGATTGTTGCCAGTCAAAATTTTCGCGACGAGGAGTTTTTCGAAACAAAACGAGCTCTCGACGCAGCGGCGGTTCAGACCGTTATAGCAAGCACAAGAATAGGAATTATAAGGGGCATGTTTGGAATAGCCGAGGCAAATATTCTTGTGGGCCAATTGAGGGCCGAAGACTACGATGCGATAATCTTTATAGGCGGCCCGGGAGCGGTGGAATATGTTGACAATCCCGCTGCGTTGAATCTCGCTCGTGAGGCGGTGCGTCAGAGAAAGATTCTCGCGGCAATTGATACAGCCCCTGCCATTCTGGCCAACGCCGGCGTGCTCACCGGTGTCAGAGCTACCAGCTTTTTGTCCGAACGTAACAGACTTATCCTCGCCGGTGCTGTATATACCGGTATCCCCGTCGAGCAGGACAGATTGATAATAACCGGCAGTGGTCCGATGGCCTCGATTCAATTCGGAAGAGCAGTTGCAGATGCCCTCACCGGCAGATGAGAAACAACAAATAAAGGGCAATGTAATTTTGATGAAAAATCAACTGTCAAGGGTTGGCTACACAGTCGTGACCGGCCCCACCTGAGCCTCCATTGAAAGGATAGCTGCCATGATGTATGCGAAGCAGACCCTGAAATGGATAGTGTATGAACGTATGATGATGTTTCTGGCCTTCGATACTCTCGTCTTCCTGAGCGACGCACAGGCCAATTTCGAGAACATCACTGCAAAGGACATACTTCAGAGGACATTGGAAACCGTCACGAGCAGGCCCCCAATGATGGCTGACGGAGAGCTTCACTGCAAGTGGGATTATAGCGATAGAGGAATAACTGAGAGAAAATTCGTATCCAGGGTTTACATAAGGAATCAACAGTACGATACCACTCGGGACTCATGGAAGTTGAAAGACGGTAAGTGGGCTAAAACGTCGGAGCTCAGAGGCATCTGGGATGGTTCGAGATACACCATGCGTACGCGGAAGATGCCATTTTACACCGCATCTGGTGATTTATGGCCTGGTGATTTTTTAGTCGTATATGATGATAAGCCTAAGACTGTTGAGTGGGGCATGGGGGGAGCGCACGGTCTCAGCGGCACAACGAGGGATGAGCATTTCGCAAAACTGCTGTTGGAATCTGAAACATTGCGCCTGCGTCCGGAGATGGAGCAAGTCGATGGATTTGCCTGCTATGTAGTGGAAGGTGATACTCCGTCTTATTACCATACTGTATGGATTGATCCTCAGAACGGTTATTTGCATAGAAAAATAATCTGTGAGGGGTACCAAAAGAATTCCAACCTACCGTCTGAAGTTCCAGGGATAGTTAAGAGTGGTATTGAAATTACGGACGTGAAGATCGAATATTTTGAGGGGATACCGGTGGTGACCGAAGCAAAACGTCACTTCTTCCATGAGCGTACTGATGGGAATACATTAGATGCTATAGCCCACGAAAAGATGTCGAATGTCGTATGGAATCCGGATTTTGAGAGTATGGGTGCTTTCAAGATGGACAAGGTTCCGGACGGCACGCGGGTGGCATACTTTGCCAATGGTCTTAATAAAACCGGTGTCAAGTTTCACTGGCAAGGCGGCAGGATCGTGCCGAATGTGGACGAAGAGGTTATTGAGCAGATCGATAGAATAACCGAGGAGCTTATGGCTGAAGGTCAGGTTCCTGCCGGGCTGGCAACTGCCAAGAAAACCGAGGCTGCTCCGAACCAACCTGCTGGCATCGCCAAAACACAGGTAAATACTGAGGAAGCTCAAGGAGATATCCTATCGGAGTCTCGTCCCTTCCCCATGGTGGTGTTGATTCCGATCGGCTTGTTGATTATCGGTCTTATAGGATGGCTGGTGTTTCTTCGGCTTAAAGCTTAGGAGGAACAACAATGTGGAACTCTAATGTTGTGGGCAGACGAGCCCTGCGTTTCTTGTTATTGGTTTGCGTATTGGCTATTTTAATTTCTGGTCAAACATATGCGGCTAAATCGAGCGTTGCTGCATATTCAAGGTGTGTTGCTGCCCCGTGTTGCGCTTAAGATTGCCTCGAACTGTAACGGTTAGTAATCGGCAGTCTCCTGTCTTTGCCGAAGGCCTTCGGTGTAATTCTTACCCCCGGCGGAGATTGTCTTCTTTTGTATTCGTTGCGGTCAACCATACGAATTACACGCAGGACAACATCCCGGGACAGACCCGATTCAACGAGCTGCTGTGCGGACTTGTCTTCTTCAACATAACCTTTGAGAATTTTGTCAAGTAAATCGTAATCCGGCAGTGAGTCGCTGTCCTTCTGGTCGGGCTTTAGCTCGGCACTGGGCGGGCGGGTTAATACAGCAGCAGGTATAATTTGACGTCCGGATATTTTGTTTATGTGCTCGGCCAATTTATAAACCATTGTCTTGGGGACATCTTTTATCACGGCAAAGCCCCCTGCTGTGTCACCATAAAGGGTCGCATAGCCGACTGCGGTTTCACTTTTGTTACCTGTCGTTAATACCAGAGAGCCAAACTGATTGCTCAGCGACATAAGAATGCTGCCGCGGATTCTGGCCTGCAAGTTCTCGTAAGCGATACCTTCGCTGTTCCAGCCCCGGACCGTCTTTAACGCCTCATCGAATTGCTCAAGTACCGGCTCAATCGGGATGGTCAAAAAGTCGATACCCAGATTTCTTGCCAGCTTCTGGGCATCACCAATCGTATCGGGACTGTTGAATTTCGAGGGCATTGTCAGGCCGACGACATTTTCAGCGCCTAAAGCAGCAACGGCGATAGCAGCCGTAACCGAAGAATCTATACCTCCGCTCAGGCCGAGCAGCACTTTCATAAAACCGTTTTTGCCCGCATAATCTCTCGTACCGAGCAAAAGTGCCTGATAGATTTCATCGGCAAGGTCACCTGGCTGCGGAGCAGCAGCTTGCATCGGCTCAACCTGCACAGTCCCATCGGTCGTGGGGATAATATCAGCAATTAGCAAATCCTCGTCGAATGCCCTGGCTTTGGCTATCATCTTGCCGGTCGAATCAGCAAACATGCTTCGCCCGTCAAAAATCAATTCATCCTGCCCGCCGACAAGATTGCAATAGGCAACAGCGCAATTGAATTCTTCTGCACACCGGCCAACTACCTCCTGCCTTTTCTTAATCTTGCCGACGTGAAACGGCGAGGCTGAGATATTCAGAATCATCTGGATTTGGCCTGCGTCTCTGAGGAAATTGACAAGCCATTCCGTTTCCCAGATATCGGCACAGATAGTAACAGCAACATTGAGGCCACCCACATTGATTACCACTGGTTCGTTACCGGGCAGGAAATATCTTCGCTCATCGAACACACCGTAATTCGGCAGCTGGGCCTTTCGATATATTTTGCTTATCCGCCCATCTTGCAATACGGCAGCAGAATTGTAGCCGGCCTCCTGGCAGCTTTCGGCAAAGCCGACTATTATGGTTTTCTCCGGACAATCAGCGGCCAGTTTATCGAGGGTTAATGAGCAGTCTGTTAAAAAGTGCTTCTTATGCAGCAAATCTTCCGGGGGATAGCCACAAATAGCTAACTCTGGAAAGACTAACAAATCCACATCAGACCGAGCCGCCTGGGCATAGATTTCGCGCATCTTCTCGGCGTTGCCGGCCAAATCACCCACCACCGCATTAAATTGTCCCAAGGCTGCCCGCATAATTAGTTTCAAGTTTTTAGCGTTGAGTTTTGACCCCTGCCAGCGACAAGCAGGGGTAAAAATTCAAAACAAAGAACCGGAGAGGGCGGG
>CAYTND010000206.1:0-4820 GCA_964438965.1 uncultured Pirellulales bacterium | reverse complement strand
CAGCTTATTTTATGCCGAATTTTCCAGCGTGCTCGTCTCTTTTTACTGCCCACTTTGCGCCTACGTCTCGGTTTTGCCATCTATTTCTCCACAAACAGACCAAAATTGTTTATTGTAAATAACTTTTAAGCCTCTGCAATATATGATATTATAAACGAAGTTAAAAGTAAAAAATAAAAATTAAAAAAACAACGAACAAAAAGTTCGCAGTTTAACTATCAAAAAGGGTCAGGCCACGCTGTCAGTAGCGCTTTTATTAGAACCTGGTTTTTCGGCGAATCAGATTGGGATGCAAAAATGATACAATGCAAAGATTGCGAGTTTTGTGAGATGGGTCCCGGTGACAAAAGGACCTTCAAATGCGACCCGTTTACCAATATCAAAGAGCCGGAGTGCATAGCCAAATGGCAGCTTATCCGCCTGGATATGTTGTTGGCCAGCTATCAGGGAATGCTCAAGTGGTACGGGAAAATGGCACCTCTGCAGGATAAAATCATCCAATTTATGCAGCGGGAAATCAATGAGCTGGATGAGGCTGACCAATGGAAGCTCGATGACGAAGAGCAGGAGAATGAGGAAGAGGACATTTGAATAATGCTCTGTTAAGGTTCAAATGATGGTTTGTCATTCTCGCTAAAGCGGGAATCCAGGCTTATTGATGGTATTGGATTCCGCATCAAGTGCGGAATGACACCCCTCAAAACAAGCTTGACAGAGCAATAGGTTAAAAGCCAGAGGCCTTATGCGTTTGTCCGGTTATCAACGGTGCCAATGTGTTCTTTTCTTCAAAATGGATTAGAAGACACCATATAGGACCAGCAAATTTTATCCGGACGTTGATTTTTGTGGATTCTTGCAATAAATCGTCTCCCCAAGTCGTCTTTATTTATGTAAAAAACGCTTAAATATGGCAAAAAGCGATGACTTAGCCCAGATAATAATCGGCTGCAAGAACAGGGATTCTAAGTGCTTTTCGCAGGTAGTCGATATGTATGCAAGCCGATGTTACGGTTATTTTTACCGTTTAACGGGCAATAACGACCTTAGTGACGAGCTGTTAAGCGAGCTATTTGTCAAATTGGTTGAGAAAATCGGTTCTTATAAAGGCGGCTCCTTTGAAGGCTGGCTGTTCAAAATAGCGTCTAATATTTTCCACGATTATTTAAGGGGCAAGCAGCGACGGAAAAAATTGCTCGATGTTCAAAAAAAACAAATTGAATCACAGATTACAGAGCCAAAACAATCCGACAACGAGCAAATTGATAAATTACAAATACAGCTCAGAAAGCTGGACACAGATACGAAAGAATTGATAATGCTGCGTTTTTATTCGCAATTGAGCTTCAAGGAAATAGCGGTGATACGGTCCGAGCCGATTGGGACGACATTGGCGAAGCTGCACCGGGGGCTGAAAAAACTGAGAGAATTAATGGAGTGATAATATTATAAATGGAGTTGAGAATATTATGAACCGTCGAAACGATGAAAATTTGAAAGAGCTGTTCGAGAAATTCCTGGATGCCGAGCAAGCTGAAAGGAACGTTGAGGACGTTCAAAAGGCTGAGCAAATCCTCCGTGAACACCCTGCGCCCGAGCCTGATGGTATGCTCATAGCCAATATAAAGGCTGAAATCGCCATGCGTCTGCCGGCAGGAAGAACATACGTTTTTAAGCAAATAGCTTACAAGGTAGTCGGCATTGCGGCGGCAGTTATTATTCTGACGGCGATAGGCCTAAGATTATTCGATAAAGGAGGCGTTGAACCCAATGGAGTGGTATATGCCTCCATAATACCCACAGCAATTTGGGATAGCGATGATATTGCCGCCGCCGATGCGAACCTGGCGTTTTTCACTGTTGAAATTGAGCAGATTGAAGACGAACTGCTGGCCTTGCAGTTGGGCGAAGACGACGGCAACGGCGACAGAAGCGTAACTGAATTGGAAATGGAGCTGATACAAATTAATAGTGATTTCTGGAAGGGGTAAAGAATGGAGTTTAGTCGTAGAATCATTGTAGTTCTGGTAATAGCAGCAATGGCAACAGTAATCATTCTGCCTTGCTCTGCTGCCGAGAAGAATGAAAAAAACATCTGGGCTGAGGATGAACCAAGAGGACCAGGACGAGGACCAGGGCCGCGACATGGGTCAAGAAGGTTCGAACTAACAGATGAGGAAATTGACCGCATTATGAAGGGCCTGCAAGAAAGCAACCCGGAAAAGGCAAAGGAATTGGCCAAGCTGTGCGAAAAAGACCCTGAGAAGTTCAGAAACGAGCTTAGAAGGCACGGCCGTGAGGAGTTCGGCAAGATAATCAGGGAACGTATAGACAAGTGGAGGAAGAGAAGACGTGCAGAATTTCTTGAATCGCTTGAAAAGCTTGTTCCCAAGGAAGCACAGGAGCTGGCTAAATTAAAAAATACAAACCCGGACCTTTATGCAGAGAAATACGAGCTCGCCTTGAAAAAATATGGACGAATTATTGAAGAGGGAAGAAGAAATCCTGAATTAGCTGAGGTCCTTATAGAAGATTTGAAACTGAAGAAAAGACGAGATGAGCTGCTCAAAAAAATCAAAGCTGTCAAAAACGAGACCGAAAAGAAAAAATTAGTAGCTGAGCTGGAAGAGGTGGTTGCCGGCAGGTTTGACCTGATTGTCAGAAGAAAGCAAATAGCATACGAACGGCTGCTTAGGTGGCTTGAGGAGCTGCGAAAACGTATCAGGGAAAGCAGAGGTGAGATTGTTAAGTGGAGGGATGAAAAATTCAAGAATGAGAACGTAAAGCAGCGAACCGGCGATTTGCTCGAAGAAATCCCAAAATTCAATTGGAACTGAGTAACACTGACTGACACGGACTTTTTTAGACACTGACTGTCACAGACTGGTTGGATACTGACTGACACAGAAGAAATGGTAATTGGTGAGTGGTGATTGGTATCGAGCATCAAGCAACAGGCCGTACCCTATCCGCTGTACCCGAATAAATACACTAAGTATCCAACGTATCCGCAGAGCAGCAGTGTACCGCTTACTCGCCCGATGATGCGCTTACCGAGAATGACCGCCAGGGCAAAGGCCGCGCTGACGATAATCATAATCCAGTAATCGGTCCCTCCTGCGAGCCGCTCTCCTATTTCAAACGGTCGAACTACGCCTGCTCCGCCGACAACAAGCAGGGTATTGAAGATATTAGAGCCAACCAGATTGCCAACGGAAATATCATGATGGCCTTTGGTAGCCGCCGCCACACAGGTTACGAGTTCCGGAAGGGATGTCCCGAATGCAATGATGGTTAGCGCAATAACGCCTTCGCTCAGGCCGACTTTTCCGCCGATGAACACAGCCCCCTCCACTGCCATTTTTGCCCCCAAAGCCAATCCTATCAATCCAATGACAATAAACAACACATTCTTCTTCGTATCTCGTATATCGTGTCTCGTATCTCGCTTCACGCTTGCCACTTCACGCTTCACGTTTCCAGCTTCTTTCCGTGCCAGATGTATCGTCAGCAACATCAAGACCGCAAACACAGCTAACAATGCAATGCTTTCCGGTCGAGATAAATATGAATTGTGCAGAAAAGGCCACAATAGCAGTGCCATAAGAATCATCACAGGTATCTCACGGCGGAGCGTTTGCTTCTTGACTCTGAGCGGCCGAATAAGGGCGACCAGACCGCCGACAAGAGCTAAATTCGCAATGTTCGAGCCGAAGACATTACCGACAGCTATATTTCCACCGCCAGCCTTCCGCAAAACACCGGCGATGCTCGCAGCTAATTCAGGCGCCGAAGTACCCATAGCCACCACCGTCAGGCCGACGACAAGTGAGCTGACGCCGAGCCGCTCTGCTAATCCAACCGCACCAGCCACTAACAGCTCAGCACACTTCCACAGTATCACCAACCCGCCAACTAAAATTACAACAGCTAAGACTATGTTCATTTGCTTGACAAATCCTATAATTAGCCTTGGTTTTACCGGCGGTTTTACTTTTGGAAAACAACCACAATCCAGCCGCAGGAAAACCACTTCAGAACTATACAATAGCTGAACTTTATTGTCTGGTCAAACCTAAATCCCACCAGCACAGTGGATAGTTATTGTGGATAACGAAGATTGATGAATGATTATTGATAAATGGTGTTCCGAAACAATAGTCAATAGTCAATAATAAATAACTCAACTTGACTGACTTTTAAACTGTCATGCTGTCCGAAGGACTCCGCCGTAAGGCGTCCCCAAGCGGACTTACGGAGAGCGAAGCGAAGCATCTGGCCTTAGAACAGGATTTCGTCCCGTTCCGAGTGTGAGATTCTTCGCGGAGTTTATCCTTGAACGAAGTGAAGGACTCAGAATGACAAGTTGCATATGCTCTTGCCAAAGCTATGCTTATGTAAAAACCAGTCAAGTTGAGTAAATAATCAATTCACTTTGCCCACAACCAAACAAGCATTATGGCCCCCAAAACCGAACGAATTGCTCAAAGCGACATTAACCTCAGCCTGGCGAGCTGTCAGGGGTACGTAATCCATCTTGAGGTCACACTGTTCATCCTGATTCTCCAGATTGATGGTGGGGGGGATGACCGATTCGTTAATCACTTTTACACATACGATTAGCTCAACGGCACCGCTGGCGCCGAGCAGGTGTCCGAGACAACTCTTTGTCGAGGTGACGGGTGTTTTATATGCGTACTCGCCGAAAACTTTCTTGATAGCTGCGCTTTCAGCTACATCGTTCAACTCGGTACCTGTCCCATGTGCGTTGATATAGTCTATCTTTTCCGGTGATAGGTTGGCATCGGCCAGTGCCAGCTTCA
>CAYTND010000205.1:0-4822 GCA_964438965.1 uncultured Pirellulales bacterium | reverse complement strand
ATGTCTCGCCGCCGTTGCAGTGGGATGCAGTCCCTGAAGGCACTAAGAGTATCGCCCTTATATGCGATGACCCGGATGCACCGATGGGTACGTGGGTGCACTGGGTTCTGTTTAATCTGCCGGGCGATGCCAAAGAGCTGGCGGAGAACATCCCGACCGAGGAGACTTTGCCCAATGGAGCTAAACAAGGTACTAACGACTTTGGCAGGATCGGCTATGGCGGTCCGTGTCCCCCCGGCGGCACGCACAGATATTTCTTTAAGATTTATGCGCTCGATACGGAAGTTGGCCTCCAAGCCGGCGCCGATAAACGCCGGCTGCTCAAGACGATGGAAGGACATATCCTCGGGCAGGACCAGTTGATCGGCAAATACAAAAGACAATAAGCCGGTAAATGGTCATTTGTTGTCTGTGGTCTGAGCACAGCAGGGTTCAGAAGTTCTCCACGATAGCGGCTGTGTGGATTGCAAGCAGCATAAGGTAGTCCAGGTCGCTCAGACTATAGTGCTCCTGGTTCATAGAGTTATCGACGTATAATACACCGAAACAGCCGGAAGGGTCCATAACAGGTGCTATCATTGCAGAGCGTATTTTGTTCTCTTCTGTCGGAGCTGAAACTTGCGGCACAAGTAAGAACTGTTTTTGGTCAACCACTTGAGTGATTTTTTCGCTAAGTTTTAAATCATTTAAATCCACTGCATGGCCGTGCCGGCTTTTGCCCGCCTGGCAGGTCATTGGACCCGTAGGCTCGTTCCTCAAGGCGCACCAGCTATGATACGCGCTGAACTGCCTTAACGTGAGACTCAATAAGACCTTTAGCAGCTCATCGAGGCCGTTGGCTTTACAGATTGCCTCGGTGGCCTGGAGAAAATCCTTTACCCGTTTGGCCGGCAGCCTGATATCGGGGGCGCGCTCGGCATCCGGTTTTCTCACTATAATTTCACGAGCAGATTCGGCCGGTGCAGCAGTCGGTTTGTGAGAGGTGGATACGAGCGTATCTTCCGGATGAATGGGTTTTTCGGCGTCAGTGTCGGCTTCGAGATTGATTTCGATAGTAAAATCCGCTATACGGATGCAGTCGCCGGTTTTAATTTTAGCCTTGTGGATTGCTTTATCGTTTAGATACGTTTTGTTGGCCGAATCCAGGTCCTCGACCACCCATTTTCCTTCCTGTGTCATAAAGATCGCAGCGTGCTGTCTCGATACCGCTCTGTCAGGCAAAAATATCTGGGCATGTCTGCCGATATAGACAGGGCCCCTGTCGAATCGAAGCTCGTTGACGGTCTGACCATTTCGTTTTACAACCAAACGCATCTGTTTTCCTTCCCGCGTCTGCGCTCTGACCCCGTTGTGGCACGGCCATCTTGGCCGTGTTTTCACGGGCTGGAAGCCCGTGCCACAACAGGAATTCTATATCCTATTATCCACAATTTGGCACAATTTGTCAAACAAAACAATTGCCGGCGCTGGAGAAATTTCTCGCCAAGGGCTTGCATTACCACGACCGTTTGTGATATAATTATGGTAGAGAAATACACCAGTGAGACCCATCATATAGTGCTCTGGAAGACGTGATTTGCAGAGTTGTCATTTAAGCGGTCACGGGGTACTAAAGAAAATTGTCGGTTAGAGAAATAGCGGATAGCGAATAGTAAACGCTATACGCTATACGCTAAGAAATAGGAAAACCTTCTCTAAAAGGGAAGGAGAGGATTCGTCATGCGCAAAGGAAACGGCTTTACATTAATAGAGCTTTTGGTGGTGATTGCCATTATCGCATTATTGATGGCGATATTGATGCCGGCTTTACAGCGGGTAAGGAAACAGACCAGAGGCGTTGTGTGCCTAAACAGGCTCAAACAATGGGGCTTGTTCTTTGCGATGTACGCTGAAGACCACGATGGCCGATTCATGGCGGGCCATACGGCCCAGCCTCAGGCCAATCGGTGGGTCAGCGCACTTGGGGACTACTATAAATGGGATGACGAATTAACCTGTTGTCCGAACGCGACGAAGCCGTGGGTTGACAAGAATGGTATCAGTGAGGGCGCCTACGGAACGGACGTCGGTGTGACCATGGCCTGGGGCTACATGAACAAGGATCACTGGGTAAAGCCAATGAAGGGAAGTTATGGGATCAACGGCTATTGTGTTGATCCCCCGCCAGGCAGGGAACCTCGCGGGGAAGCAGCTTGGTACTGGCGCGGGCCGGCTGTGGCGGGGGCCGCGTACGTGCCCTTGTTCCTGGGGGCCCAGCGCTATAATGGTGTGGTGGACTCAGTAGATGGTCCTCCAGCATATAACGGCCAGGGGTGGGCTGAAGGTGGTGGCGGGCGTATGTTACGTTACTGTTTAAACCGCCACGATGGCTTTGTGAACGGGCTTTTTCTGGATTTTTCTACCAGGAAAATAGGGCTTAAGGAGTTGTGGACGTTTAAGTGGCATCGACTATACGACACCACCGGCCCCTGGACAACAGCAGGCGGCTGTCAGCCCAGTGACTGGCCACTTTGGATGAGAAGGTTTAAGGACTACTGAAAATTACGATTGCAAAAAAGAAACCGGCCTTGCTATTTGGTCGGCTTTCTGGTAAACTCGTCTTGTAAGTAAAAACAAGGCAAACAAAAGAGGCAATATCATGCACAAGGCAAGAGGTTTCACTTTAATAGAGCTTTTGGTAGTGATTGCCATCATCGCATTATTGATGGCGATATTGATGCCCTCGCTGCAGCGGGTCAAGAAACAGGCACAGGCAGTTGCCTGTATGTCCAACATCAAACAATGGTCCTACTGTTGGCATATGTATCTCGAGGATTCCGATGGAAAGTTTCCGACTGGTGCCGGTGCCTCCGGAGATTGGCCCAATAAATTGCGACCATATTACAAGGACCGGGGGGCATTGACCTTGTGTCCGTCGGCAACAAAACCTTATTCGGATGGAGGCAAGGTCCCCTTCGGTGCCTGGCGATGGACACATGAAGGAGGAGGCTGGGGAGACTTTGCGAGCAAGCCGGGTGAAGATTACGGCAGCTATGGCATGGATGAATGGCTCGGTGATCGACCTGGTGAAGAGTTCTGGAGAACTCGAGAGCAAAAAAAGGCAAACAACATACCGATGTTTTTTGACTGTGTAGTCTGGGATACCTACTGTAGGGACACTCAAGCCCCGTCTGAGGTTGATGGCCTTGTTACAAACGAAATGCAATTAGTATGCATCAACAGGCACAATGGCTATATAAATGTCGTCTTCCTGGACCTTAATGTGAGGAAGGTCGGTCTCAAGGAGCTTTGGACGCTAAATTGGAACCGGACCTTTGATACTCAGGGGGTCTGGACCAAAGCCGGTGGCGTCCAGCCTGAGGACTGGCCCGTATGGATGAGAAAGCTTAAAGACTACTGAAAAACAACCGCTTCGCGGGGACTTTGTTCAGTCATATCAGAACCGGGCATAATAACTTCATTGTAAATCGGTCAAAGTTATTACTTTTCCTGCGCCGGTATTTATGTAGCTGCTGCCGAAATGTTTTTCAAACAGGCTTCTTGCCTTGTGGCCTGAGCAGTGACAGGGGCCGACGTACTGCACGTGCCATTGCTTAAAAGCCGAGATGATTTTTTCTATCCTGCCTTTGGTTGCCCATTCCAGATGGAAGCCGCCCATTACCAAAAGGATGTTATCTTTCATTAGGTCTTTTGCCGTATTTACGATTTTTACAATGCCTGGGTGCGCACAGCCTGTTATTACAACCAGGCCCTTGTCCGTCCGGATAATTAAGGACTGCTCTTTAATAAGTCTTCCAAGCTGGCCCGTGGAATAGACATTTTCACAAATTTGCATAGACTCTTTGACTTCAATTATCCTTGCTCCGTGGTCTCGCGCGTTATCTTTGAACTTTTTTGGAAACGACACCGGCAGATAGACAGTAACATTGGGATTCTTTTCGAGAAAGCTGTCCAATCCGCCGGTATGGTCGCGGTGAATATGAGAGAGAACAACTACATCTATGCGGTCAGGCTCTATTGATAATTTTTCCATATTATCGAGCAGCAACCAGCCGCCGGTATCGAAGAGAATGCTTTTTTCGGTTCCGGTTATGAATGCGGAAAAACCCCAGGCGGTTTCCAGGCCCTGCTCGTAGGCGTTATTGTCATAAGTAACGGTAATGCTTATCTTGTATCCTGCATCTGCCATTTTTGTCTTCAGTACATAAGCAGGAGCAGTTCACGAACTGCCCCTACATCACCGATTCAGATTGAATACTTATTATAACCGTTCCTTCGCTTTACTCAAGATGACAGCTATAGAGCAATCCCAAAATTGAGGTAGTTTTTTCTTGACTTTTTTTACCCAGCCAAGTACACTATTATCTGTTCAGGGACGAGTGGTGAGTTGATGTCTATTTGTACCTTCCAGGATATCTGCTCTACAAAAATGGTGTTTTCCGTGCCGGCCTTTTCCTGTTCGCACAAGTGGAGTTGCAAGATGAAATGCATTGGGTTGATAACGTTGGCCGTTTGCGCGTTGATAATGGCCCCAAACGACGGTTTTAGTGACGGCACACTGCTAAATCTCGGACCCGAAGAGCTCGTTCAAGCCGATGGCAATGATATCCAGGTCCCCGGTTACTCCGTGCCGTCCTTTGTGGACTGGAATAGCGATAAACTGAACGACCTTGTCATCGGCGAAGGTGGCGGCTTTGGGGATGCAAAGGTCCGCGTGTACCATAATGTAGGGACCGAATCCAATCCGCAATTCTCGGATTACTTCTACGTCCAGTCCAACGGTTCTGATTTGACTTGTCCGGCGTCCGGCTGTCTGGGTTGC
>CAYTND010000204.1:0-4876 GCA_964438965.1 uncultured Pirellulales bacterium | reverse complement strand
GCTGCATATGTTAGACGCCAATGTAGATTATGCTGCGGCAACGGCAAGGACAACATACGGAGCAATTGGCATCAAAGTTTGGATTTATAAAGGCAAATTCGGTGAAGAAATTGTGCAAAGCCCCCATCGTCGTCGGCGTCGCCCACCAAGGCGTATTGGCCCGGCAATGAGGGACAGCGGCAGGTCCAAAGCCGTGCCGACACAGGACAGCAAGAAAACTGCTTCACCTAATGTGGCTGCCGCGCCTGATGTGGCTGCTTCGCCGCCGGAGCCGGACAAAGGCCGGCCAGAGGATACAAAGGCAAGTTGAAAAACAGGTCTTTTCGCGAAAGAAAGTGCTTTCTTAAGTACACGTTTTACAAGGGTCTAAAAAAATGGCAATGATGCCAAAAAGAGTTAAATATCGTAAAAGCCAACGCGGCAAAATGAAGGGCAATGCCTCAAGGAGCAATTTTGTGGCATTTGGTGAATACGGCTTACAGGCCTTGGAGACGAGCTGGATAACCGCAAGGAACATTGAAGCGGGCCGAGTTGCAGCCACTCACTTTTTGCATCGTGAAGGCAAGGTCTATATCAGGATATTTCCGCATAAGCCGGTAAGTTCCAAGCCGTTGGAAACCCGAATGGGCAAAGGTAAAGGCGAGCCGGAATTTTGGGTCGCCAGAGTCAGGCCCGGACAGGTTTGCTTTGAAATAGGCGGAGTAACTGAAGATGTGGCAAAGCAGGCGCTGGTCAGGGTCGCTCATAAAATGCCGATTCGGTGCAGGTTCGTTAAGCGAAGACATTTATTGTAAGAGGAAAACTTCAGATGAAAGCGCAACATTACAGAGAGATAAGCCATGATGAACTTGAGAGTGAACTGGAAGAGCTTGAAAGGCATTTGTTTGATTTGCGTTCGCAGGCGGTTACGGAAAAGCTTGAGAACTCCAAAGCCGTAACTAACGTCAGGCGTGATATTGCCAGGGTTAAAACGATAATGCGGGAAAGCAGATAACGTTTTGTCCGCAGATGATGGATGACTGGAAGTCAAAGATGCAGGAACGAAAATTAAAAACATTAACCGGTGTGGTGGTAAGCAATAGTGGCGACAAAAGCGTCAAAGTTGTTATTGACTTCAAGGTCAAACATCCAAAGTACGGCAAATACATCAAGCGCAGGACGAAAATCGGCGTTCACGACGAGCACAATCAGAGCGGTGTTGGTGACGTCGTTGAAATTGCTGAGTGCAGGCCTCGCAGTAAAACCAAAAGTTGGCGTCTTGTCAAGGTTGTCCAAAGAGCAGTTGAAGTGTGAGTTGAGATAACGGATAATGATTCAGCAGGAAACAATGTTGGATATAGCCGACAATTCGGGTGTTAAGTCGGCGTTGTGCATAAAGGTTCTTGGAAGAGGCGGCTCCCGCGGCAGGAAGACCCGGCCGGTCGCCGGCGTGGGAGATGTTGTCTGTGTTGCGATAAAAAAATCGCTGCCCAACTGCCAATTGGATGACAAGAAAGTGCATAAGTGTGTTATTATCCGCACCAAGAGCCCTATAAAACGCACTGATGGCAGTTATGTAAGGTTCGATAGTAATGCCGCAGTGATGATTGATGGTGATGGTAATCCGATAGGAACCAGGATTTTTGGCGCGGTGGCTCGCGAGCTTCGCGAAAAAAACTATATGAAAATTATCTCGTTGGCAAGTGAGGTGGTATGAGTGTTGTGCGTAATGCGTATTGCGTGAAGTCAAATACGTAATACGCGATACGATATACGCAATACGAGGTTGAAAATGGCTTCGCATATAAAAAAAGGTGATATAGTCGAGATTATAGCTGGTGACCACAAAGGCGCTACCGGCAGAGTCCTGCGTGTGATACCTGAGAAGCAGCGTGTAGTGGTTCAGGGTCACAACATAGCGAAAAAGCATGTTCGGCCTTCGCGCAAAAATCCGCAGGGAGGCCGAATCAATGTTGAACAGCCGATACATATAAGTAATGTTTTGCCGGTAAACCCGAAAAGTTCGAGAGGCAGCAGGGTCCGTTATCAGGTGAACGAGGATGGTGGCAAAAAACGCCTTGCCGTCGATGGCACCGAAATCGGCGTTATTAGAAAGACAAAATAGTGAGCTGGTAATTGGTAGTTATATTTAGACATTTAGCCGGTTAGAGATACGGGATGACACGTTTAAGAGATTTATATAAGTCAAAGATAGTTCCGGAGTTGACTAAGGAGTTCAGCTACAAAAACTCTATGGCTGTACCGCAGATGGAAAAGGTCATTATTTCTATGGGTGTAGGCAGAGCGGCGCAGGACAAGAAATTTCTGGAATCAGCCAAAAAGGATTTGATGATGATTGCCGGCCAAATGCCTGTGGCCTGTAAAGCTAAAAAGAGTGTCTCGAATTTCAAGGTTCGTGAAGGGACGGAAACCGGTTTGAAGGTTACGGTTCGCGGCATGAGAATGTACGAATTTATGGACAGACTCATTAGTCTTGCAATCCCGCGGGTAAGAGACTTTCGAGGCCTTGACCCAAAAAGCTTTGACGGCAGAGGCAATTACTCAATGGGTCTGGTTGAGCAGAGCGTTTTTCCGGAAGTTAACCCGGCAAAGATAGAGTTTCAGCAGGGTATGAACATAACTTTTGTAACGACGGCAAATACCGACGAGGAAGGAAGGAAATTGCTTCAGCTTTTTGGTATGCCGTTCAAGGGCTTAACAGCGGCCGGGCAGGAAGAATAGAGCCTGCAGACAGATACGAGAAATTGGAGCGTGTAGATGTCAACTAAAGCACTGGAGAACAAGGCAGAAAAGAAACAAAAATTTCGCGTCAGACAATATACGCGCTGCCAGCTTTGCGGCAGGTCCAAAGCAGTATATCGCAAGTTCAAAGTTTGCCGGATTTGTTTTAGAACGTTAGCTAACGAAGGAAAAATACCGGGAGTAAGAAAAGCCAGTTGGTAGAGACCGTAACTGAAGTCTTGCAAAACTTCAGATTGTAATCTAAAAATACGAGATACGAGACTATGAGTTTAAGTGACCCAATAGCTGATATGTTGACGAGAATTCGCAATGCTATGCGAATAAACAGAAACCAGGTCAATATTAAGGCATCAAATATTTGTGAAGGTATAGCTGCTGTTTTGAAGAAGGAAGGTTACATCGAGGATTTTGACCGAATCGACGACAGCAAGCAGGGAATACTGAGGGTTACATTAAAGTATGACCAGGACGGTCATTCTATTATTAACGAAATAACAAGGACAAGCAAGCCCGGCCGCCGAGTTTATTCATCTGTTGACAAATTACCGCGCGTCTTAGCCGGTATGGGTATTGCTATCGTTTCGACAAGTAAAGGTGTAATGAGTGACAGAAACTGCCGCGAAGCTAAGGTCGGCGGCGAGATACTTTGTACGGTTAGCTGATGAGTCGTATTGGAAAAAAACCTGTTGATATTCCTGGAGGCGTAAAGGTTGAGCAGAAAGGCCGATGTATTAAGGTCTCAGGCCCGCTCGGCGAGCTCCAGATGGACTGTCATCCCCGGATAAAGGTGAAAATTGACGATACCGAGGGGAAAATATTAGTCGAAAATAAACGTCCCCAGGACCGCCAGAACAGGCAGTTGCACGGCACAATGCGTGCCTTGATTGCCAATATGGTTATAGGTGTCAGCAAAGGTTTTGAGAGGAAAATGGAAATATATGGCACCGGCTATAATCTCAAAGATCAGGGCGGAAAGCTGGTTTTTCAGGTTGGCTTTTGCCATCCGATAGAGCTGGTAATACCGAAGGGCATAAAAGTAAATATTGATGTCGGTGCTACCAGGGGTAACGACGTCCCTGCAAGGTTTACGCTTTCGGGAATAGACAAATGCCTGCTGGGACAGTTCGCTGCGGATATAAGAAAGATAAGGCCCCCGGAACCCTATAAAGGCAAGGGTATCCGTTATACCGACGAGCATGTGCGACGCAAGGTCGGCAAAGCATTTGCTTCGGGAGCGGCATAAGATTTACGATTGACAATTGAATATTGACTATTGAAAGGGTTCCTATTTCGCAATCAATAGAAAATAGAAAATAGTCAATAGTAAATAGCAATTGGGATTTGGTTCTAATGAAAACTGAAAGCTTGAAAAAAGCAGCACTAAGGCGTAAGTATCACGTGCGGAAAAAGGTCTTTGGTACACCAGGCAGACCTCGACTGTTGGTATTTCGCTCGAACAGGCATATTTACGCCCAGATTATAGATGACGTTGCAGGAGCGACACTTGCTTCGGCAAGTACAAGGACAAAAGGACTGCGTGACCAATTGCCCAATGCAGGCAATAAAAAAGCTGCTGAAATAATAGGTGAAGCGGTCGCAAAACAGGCTCTCGGCGTTGGAATTAAGTGTGTTCGCTTTGATAGAAATCGATATAAGTTTCATGGCAGAGTCAGGGCTCTTGCCGAGGCGGCAAGAAAAGCCGGGCTGGTCTTTTAACACGGTAGTCAATATGATATTGTTTGGAGAAAAAATTGGCAGTAGAACCCGTTAAACTTTCAGACCAGGAAGAAAAGCCGTTGGAAGATACGGTAGTAAAGGTATTTCGCTGTTCCAAAGTGGTCAAAGGTGGTCGTCGGTTCAGCTTTGCCGCTTTGGTCGTTATTGGTGACAGGGCAGGCACGGTTGGTGTCGGTTATGGTAAGGCTAAAGAGGTCCCGCAGGCAGTCGAGAAAGGTATAAAAGACGCCAAAAAATCCTTGCACAAGATAGCTTTGGTCGGCCGAACGATTCCGCACTCGGTAAACGGCAAATACAGAGCTACAAAGGTAGTATTGGTCCCGGCCAGTCCCGGTACCGGTGTTCTCGCCGGTTCCAGTGCACGAGCAGTGCTTGAATATGCCGGCGTGCAGGATGT
>CAYTND010000203.1:0-4876 GCA_964438965.1 uncultured Pirellulales bacterium | reverse complement strand
AGGCTGGCAACTCGCCTGCATGAAGTCGGAATCGCTAGTAATCGCGTATCAGCTACGACGCGGTGAATGTGTTCCTGAGCCTTGTACACACCGCCCGTCAAGTGATGGGAGTTGGGAGTACCCGAAGTCGGTTTGCTAACCCTTAGGGGAAGCGGCTGCCGACGGTAAGCCCGATGACTGGCACTAAGTCGTAACAAGGTAGCCGTAGGGGAACCTGCGGCTGGATCACCTCCTTTCTAGGGATAACTAGAACTTTCTTGTGCCGTCCGGAGCGAAAGCAACGGACAGTTAAGGCACTCGGATGATTAGTCAGGCCTTTCGCTGTTGGCTTAACTGTTTCTTGATATGTAAGCCCCGTCTTCGGACGGGGCTTCTTTTTGTCTGCGCTTTAAACGGTCCTACCGTCCGTTTATCAAGGTATTTGCTTAACAAGAGTCCTCGCAAATGCCGATAACCAAGTTAGAATGTAATCCAGTTCCGCGCTCCGGACGTACAGGCAGAATACTGACCAAAGGATAATTGAATGGCGAGACTGACTGAACAGGAACAGCAGGACATTATCCGCTATATCGAAGCGGATAAACCCCTGCCGGACAAATACCGTTTCCTCTTATTCGCGGACAAGCGGGAGGTGGAACTTCTCTGGAATGGCAAGACCAGCGAGGTATGCAATATCGTCCTGCCGTTTCAAGTGATCGAGCAGGTCGATGAACCGCGGGCCGAGAAGCCGGAAGACACCGCATCGCAGATGTCCCTATTTGACGACCGCGGCCGCCAGCTCAAAGGCTGGACGAACAAACTCATTTGGGGCGACAACAAGCTCATTCTCTCCAGTCTCAAGAACGGCCCACTCCGCGAGGAGATCGAGGCCCAGGGTGGACTGAAACTGATCTACATCGATCCGCCCTTCGACGTAGGCGCGGATTTCTCGATGGATATCGAGATCGGCGGCGACACTTTCACTAAGAAGCCGAACATCCTCGAAGAAATCGCCTACCGCGACACCTGGGGGAAGGGCGCGGATTCATTCATTGCCATGATCTACGAGCGAATCATGTTGATGAAGGATTTGCTGGCAGAGGATGGGCACATGCTTATTCACTGCGACCAAAGGGTAAACGCCTACTTACGATTGTTGTTGAATGAAGTTTTTGGAACAGAGCGTTTTCTCAATGAAATTGTTTGGCGACGCACTTCCGCTGGTAAGACAGTTTCTGGCAATTTGCCAAAGAATTCTGACTATATTCTCTGGTGTGCCAAGTCGCCCGACTATCAATTTTTTGGGTTCCGTGGTGAGCTGTCCGACGACAACAGGAAGATGTTCAACAAAGACGACGGCGATGGAAGAGGAGCTTATACTACGCAACCGATAATCAAGACATCAGGCCCTGGTCCCAAAACAACATATGATTACACTGATAATCGTGGGCGGATATGGCCTTGCCCAAAGAAGGGCTGGCGCTTCAATGAGAATCGAATGCGTGAATTAGAAAATGACAATCGATTAGTTTTCACCGAAGTCATTCGCGAAAAGTACTACCTGCAAGAAAGAGAAAAAGTCGGAACCCAATTGCCAAACATCTGGACAGACATTAGCGGAAACACTCTTGGATATTCCAAAGAGTTTCAAGGATACCCCACACAAAAACCAGAAAAGTTGATATCAAGAATTGTAGGGGCACTTACCAAAACGGGCGACCTTGTGGCCGACTTCTTCTCCGGATCCGGCACGACGGCCGCCGTGGCCGAGAAACTCGGCCGGAAATGGATCGTTTCCGATCTGGGTAAATTTGCCATACACACCACCCGAAAGCGTATGATTGGCGTACAGCGATCGCTCAAAGACGAAGGCAAGGACTACCGCGCCTTTGAGATTCTCAATCTGGGCAAGTACGAGCGGCAGCACTATATTGGTGTCAACTTGAACCTGCGCGAGGAACAGAGGCAAAAGCAGATCGCCGAGAAAGAGGCTGCGTTCCTCGATCTGATCCTGCGCGCGTACCGGGCGGAGAAAACCGACGGCTTCGCCGCGTTCCACGGCAAGAAGGCCGGACGGCTTGTCGCCGTCGGCCCGGTCAACCTACCGGTGACCAGGCTGTTCGTCGAAGAGGTCATTCTGGAATGCCGCAAGAAGCATATTACGAAGGTGGACATCCTGGGCTTCGAGTTCGAGATGGGACTCTTCCCGAACGTGCTGGACGAGGCACGCGCCAAGGGGATCGACATCGCGCCGAAGTACATCCCGGCCGAGGTGTTCGATAAGCGGGCAGTGGAGAAGAATCAGGTGGTATTCCACGATGTCTCATTTATCGAGGTCAAGCCGCATGTAAAGAAGAACAGCGTCGCGGTGGAGTTGACCGATTTTTCGGTGTTCTATTCGCAGGACTCTATCGCCAACGCCGAGGCGGCCATCAAGAATAAGGGCAGTCGCATAGTTGCGGAAAAGGGCCAGATCGTGAAGGTGAGCAAGGACAAGAACGGCATCGTCAACCGTGAGGTACTCACAAAACAATGGACCGACTGGATCGACTACTGGGCAGTGGATTTCGATTTCGAGAGCAAGCGCGAGATCATCCGGGTAAAGAACGAAGACACCGACGAGTGGGAAGAACGCTGGACAGGGGATTTCATCTTTGAGAACGAGTGGCAGTCATTCCGGACGAAGAAAGACCGCTCTCTGGAACTTAAGAGCGTTTTCCACGAATGCGCATCGGGGCGGCGCAAGATCGCAGTAAAGGTGGTCGATATCTTTGGAAACGACACGATGACCATTGTTGAGATCACGGTGGGAGGAAAGAAATAATGGCGCTACACAAGAACTTCCCCGACTCGCCGCACGCTATCCTTGATCCGGACATCCGGTGGTTCCCTGCCGACGAAGCCTTGCGCGAAACCAGTATGGAAAAACTCATGCCGCCCCTGGTCTCGCAACTGCGCAAGAAAGTGAAGGAGTTCCGGGACGGCGGCTACGTTGGTGCCGCCGATACCAGCAGGAGCCTGCTCAAGTGGTGGTTCAATACTCCGCACATGATACAGCAATCCGACGGGATCATGGGGCAGTTTCAGTACTACTTTGCCCAACGCGAAGCAATGGAAACGATTGTTTACCTCTACGACGTGGTAGGCGTTCAGGACAAGCACGACATGATGCGATTCGACGCAAGCGGCTTTGTATCGGGAAGCATGTTCGACGAGACATGGCGGCGGTTCGTAATCAAGATGGCTACCGGAAGCGGCAAGACCAAGGTGCTTAGCCTTGCGCTGACGTGGAGTTTCTTCCACAAACTCTACGAGCCGGACTCCCAACTGTCGCGCAACTTTCTTGTAATCACGCCCAACATCATCGTACTCGACCGCATCTATCGAGACTTTCAAGGACTCCGCATCTTCTTCGACGATCCGGTGTTACCTGACAACGGCGTGGACGGCCACAACTGGAGCGATGATTTTCAACTGACCCTGCACAAGCAAGACGAGGTCACTATCACCCGGCCCACCGGCAATATCTTCCTGACCAATATCCACCGTGTCTATGCCGGCGACGATATTCCCCCTTCGCCGGACGATGAAAATACCATGGAGTATTTCCTGGGCAAGCGGCCCACAGGGGCTACCACGGATTCCAAGGTCGACTTGGGCATGATCGTACGCGATATCGACGAGTTGATGATTCTGAATGACGAGGCACACCACATTCACGATCCGCGCATGGCTTGGTTCAAATCCATCGAAGACATCCACAACCGTCTCAAACAGAAAGACGACGCCCTCTCTCTCCAGATCGACGTAACCGCCACGCCGAAACACAACAACGGCGCTATCTTCGTGCAGACCGTCGCCGATTACCCCCTGGTGGAAGCCATATCGCAAAATGTGGTCAAACACCCTGTCCTACCCGACGCTGCAAGCCGGGCGAAGCTCAGCGAGCGCCAGAGCGCAAAGTACACCGAGAAATACGCCGACTACATCGACCTTGGGGTGATTGAATGGCGTAAGGCTTATGCCGAACACGAAAAGGTAGGCAAGAAGGCCATCCTGTTCGTAATGACCGACGACACACGCAACTGCGATGACGTCGCGGAATACCTGGAAGGTCACTATCCCGACCTTAAGGACTCTGTCCTGGTTATCCACACAAAGAACAACGGCGAAATCTCCGAGGCGAAGTCAGGCAAAGCCAAAGACGTACTGGAAACCTTACGCAAACAGGCCAATGAGATTGACGCAGCCAATAACCAGTTCAAGGCTATAATCTCCGTGATGATGCTCAAGGAAGGGTGGGACGTGCGCAACGTCACCACCATCGTCGGATTGCGCGCCTATTCAGCCAAGAGCAACATTCTCCCGGAACAGACGCTGGGACGAGGTTTACGCAAGATGTATCCGGGGGGTGTTCCCGAGCAAGTCAGCGTAGTCGGCACGGATGCCTTCATGGACTTCGTCGAATCTATCCAGGCCGAAGGCGTGGTCCTGGAACATAAGGCGATGGGTGAGGGAACTGCGCCCAAAACGCCGCTGGTAGTGGAAATTGACAGAGAGAACGAGAAGAAAGACATCGATGCGCTGGACATTGAAATCCCTGTCCTGACGCCCCGCGTCTACCGGGAATACAAGAACCTCAACGACCTCGACGTGGCCGCCTTGGGTCATCAACACGTGGCCTACCTGCAGTTCAGTGAGGAAGAGCAGCGGGAGATCGTTTTCAAGGACATCACCACCGGCGAGGTCACCCATACCACGATCCTCGACACGGCCGGTGTCGCCGATTACCGCAGCGTGATCGGCTACTTTGCACAAACAATCATGAAGGATCTGCGCCTAGTCAGCGGCTACGACGTTCTCTATGGCAAAGTCAAAGCATTCGTACAGGACGAGT
>CAYTND010000202.1:0-4877 GCA_964438965.1 uncultured Pirellulales bacterium | reverse complement strand
TATAATCAACATAGTCAGAGATTACCATACAACATTCGGATTGTCAACACCACGGTAAAGATTTATTCTCCGCCTGCCTGATATTAGCCTCCATATCCCTTGCCTGCCGGTACTGCTTGTGCTACTATGCGGCTAATCGGCTATTACCTGGTAAAACCGGACTAAATAAGACAACGGAAACAGGAGGTAGAAGATGGTAACCGGCCTTAATTCAAAACAGCGGGTACTAAAACTGTTCAGGGGAGAGGAGATAGACTACATTCCGGTATTTAGCGGCTTCGGAAATATCACTGTTCACGGGCTGGTGAAAAGCGGTTGGAAATTCATAGAAATCCACGAAGACGACTTAAAAATGGCCGAGGTAGCCGCCTCTACCTTTGAACTCTTTGGCTTTGAGTGTGCCGTAATTCCCTTTGATGTCGGAGTAGAGGCCGAGGCTCTGGGCAGTGAGGTTAACTTTCACACGCATCACTCAGACATCATCTACCCGATAGTAGCTCGCCGTGTTGCCGAAACGGTGTCCGAGCTGGAACACGAGCTTCAGCTGCCGTCTGATATTACCAATGCCGGCCGCATTTTCGTGGTTAAAGAAGCGCTCCGCTGGCTGGAGGGAAGTATCGGCAGCCAGGTAGCCGTCGGCACCTGGGTTCATGGGCCCTACGCACTGGCCAGCCAGGTGGTAGACCCGGCAGACCTGGCTAAATCTGCCGCTGAGAGGCCGGAGGCGGTAAGCAAGATACTGGATACCCTCACCAATGTTCTTGTCCACATTATACAAGCCTATAAGGACGGCAAGGCCGACTATATTACTGTGCGAGAAGTGAATGCCGAGCAGTTTGAACCAACCTCCACTATATTTAAGGACCTGGTACAACCTCATCTCAAGCAGCTATTTGCCCGAATAGACTTGCCCACCGTCCTCAACATAAGTGGTAATACCGATGCCATCATAGAACTGGTAGCCGCCTGTGGCGCCGATGCCATCAGCCTGGATGGAGGCACCGATATAGCCAGGGCCAGGCAGAAGCTGGGGGCTGGGCAGCTAATCTTTGGCGATATCGACCCCGGCCTGTTAGCCCAGGGCACTACCGACGATGTTGATAAAGCTGTTAAGCAGGCCATAGATAAGGGTGTTAATGCCGTCTGGCCCGGCAGCGACCTTAATCCTGCTACGCCTAGGGAAAACATGGTGGCTATGGTAGCCGCCGCCAGAAAATACGGAAAGCTTGGCTGAACCAACTTTTCCCTGAGGCAGCAAAACCGCCGTCTTTCTGGCGGCTACTCCGGGCGCGGATGGCTTCTTAACCAGGCTGCGATATATTCAAATACTTCGGCCTGCTGCGGCTCGTTATGGATTTCGTGGTAGAAACCGGGCCAAAGCTGAAACGTGCAATCGCCGGGCACGAGGTCGGCAAATTTGCGGCTGGCTTCAGCCGAGGTTACACTATCGGCGCCACCGTGCATAAGCAGTAACGGGAGGCGGAATTCGGCAGCATGCCGCAGTATCCAGCGAGCAGCCTGGCGAACACCCACAAACATACGGGGCGAGATGCGGTGATGATAGAGCCGGTCTTCATCCAGCCTCCGCACTACCTCAGGGTCACTGGACATTGCCCTGTTATCCAGCCCATTATTCATAGGTAAGGAAGGCCAAAGCTTGTTCAACACCTGCGCCAGGGTTACTTTCCAGGCAGGCGGTTCAAGGGGCAGGGCAAGCCAGGGTGCGGTTGCCACTACTCCGGCCAGTTGCCGCTGGTGGCGCAAGGCGTAATAGAGCACCAGATTACCACCCAGGCTGTGGCCATAGAGATAGCAACGCTGGTGAGGGAAGCGTTTCTCCGTTTCATCCAGAAAACAGGTAATATCATTTATCAGGGCTTCATAGGCTGATGTATGGCCGCGCTTTCCCTGTGACCGGCCATGCCCGCGCAGGTCAAAAGATACCAGGGCAAAGCCTGCCTGAACAAGCGCTGCGGCCAAATTAGCATAACGGCCGCTGTACTCTCCCAGGCCATGCACCAGGCATATCACGGCCTGGATTCCGGCATCGGGCAGCCAGCCCCGGCCAAACAAACGCAGGCCATCGGCTGCTTTGAACTCAAACTCGAGATACTTTATTTTACTTCTTCTTATTACCTTGCAACGAATAGATTTTTTGGTTTAAATGCAACTGACCTGCCGCCAAAAGGTGGCCGGTAGTCCAAAGCATTTGAGGTCTGGCTGATTATATCCCCTCCGCCATAGCTCTATCCAAAATAGTATTGATGGTTTCATATTGGTGCCGGATATTCTGGCTTTCGATGGTAATCACCCCCCGAACAGAAGAGAAATCTCTCGCTCTCGTGATGGCAGTTATTACACTATAAATCCCGGGTTCCTACCCCAGCATCGCCTATCTTGCTTTAACCTCTCGCCTTTTTAATATTTGTATCATATTTCACAACTGGTCGTTTAGTACATTATACCACCGCACATCCAGGTTAAAATATGCGATAATAAGCTGAATACTGTTCTGATATAACAAAGGAGTTAAAGATGCCGTCAGTAGATGTGGTGAGCAAGGTAGACATGCAGGCCCTGGACAATGCAATCAACAACGTGAAGCGTGTAATTTCCACGCGCTTCGATTTCAAGAACGTGAAGTCTGAGATCACTTTCGACCGAAAAACTAGGATTATTCATATTGTTACCGGAGACGATTGGAAAATTAAAGCAGTTACGGAGATGCTCATCGGTCAATGCAGCCGGCTTAAATTGGATCCCAGGTGCCTGGATATCAAGGAGATTGAACCCACCTCCAGCGGCGCAGTAAAAGTGGATATCCTTATCAAGGAGGGTATCCCCAAAGAGACCGGCCGAAAAATCGTCAAGCTCATCAAGGGTCTTAAGATAAAGGTTCAGCCAGCTATTCAGGACGACCAGGTCAGGCTCACCGGCAAGAAAATCGATGACCTCCAGGAAATTATGCAACTGCTTAGGGAGCAGGGTTACGACATTCCTCTGCAGTTCGTCAACATGAAGAGCTGATGCCCCCTAAAGGGGAGCCCAAAGCCAGCAGGTAGTGACGCACGCTAAGGCCGTTGAGAAGGCTACTGTAGAGGATTTAACTATGGAGCGGGAGACGAGGCTCGAACTCGCGACCCTCTGCTTGGGAAGCAGATGCTCTACCACTGAGCTACTCCCGCCAAAATCAATACTTGATGTTAAAAACAATGCCCCCGGCCAAATAGCCGGTTCCGGCAGACAGAAAGCTACTGGGGCCTCACCAGAAATACCGGAATAGAGGCTGATAGCATAACCTTTTCGGCAACACTGCCATAGGCCCAGCGGCTGATTCCGGAGCGGCCGTGAATCACCATAGTGATAAGGCTGAATTTATTATCATTGGCATAGCTGGAAATCTCTTCAGCCGGTTTGCCCACCAGCACTTCACTGCGCACCCTGAGCCCTGAGTTTTTAAGCCGCTTCTCTACCCCGGCCAGATACGGCCCGGCCTCCAGCTTGCACATAACTGTTTCCTTCTCCAGATGCTCTTCCCAGCTCAGAGGCATAGCTTCAGGGTAATCCGATGAGACGGTTGGGGGCTCGCAAACCCTGGTCAGCACCACTTCCACCAGTTCGGTGCCCCACTGTTTTGCCAGCCGTTCAACATCGGGCAGCACCAGTTCCGCCAGCCTGGAACCGTCCAGCGGAACCAGTATCCTGCCGCCGGGCGCTTTATCCCGGATTATTTCCTCGGTAACCCCGGCCCCAACCAGCCAGACGGGCACCTTTGATGCCCGCAAGACCTTATAGGCGACGCTGCCCGTCGCCCAGCGGCTGATTCCAGAGCGGCCGTGGGTTGCCATAATAATCAAATCAATGTCGTTCTTATCGGCATAGTGCAGTATTTCCTCGGCCGGGTTACCGGTTACCAGCTCACCCTTTGCACCCTCCGCCTGACTACGGATAGCAGCAGCCGCCTGGTCAATATAGGCCCGGCGCATCGGAGCCAGGTGGCGCTCCTCCGGACTACGAACATGGAGCAGGAATACCTCCGTACCCGGCAGTCGGCTAACCAGACCTCTGACATAGTCGAGGGTTATTTCGGCAAGCTCTGAGCCGTCAACGGGAACAAGCAGTCTCTGATACAATTTATAACCTCCACAAACCAACATTATGATACACCGACCAGTTGTGGAACTCAACCTGTTTGCCGGGTTCATTGCGCCGCATCCCAAGTAACGGTATAATAAGGCACACTTTATTCGGATGGTACCGCAATCAAAATGGGATATCACGACCACAAACATACCGCACCAAAAAAGGTAAATTGCGCCGTCGTCATCATCTCCGGCAGCAGAACCGAGCAGAACGACGAGTCGGGCAAGCTCATTATGCAAACACTCAAGGAGAACGGGCACCAGGTGACGTCGTACGACATCCTGAGAAATGATGCCGATTCCATCCGCAGGAAGCTGGACGAGCTTCTGGATGATGACGGCCTGCAGGTGATTATCACCAGTGGCGGCACCGGAGCCAGCCGCATGGATTTAACCATAGAGACTATATCGCCGGTTCTGGATAAAAAACTGGACGGCTTCGGTGAGCTGTTCCGCTTTCTGACCTACCAGGAAATAGGCACCGGCAGCATCCTGAGCCGGGCGATGGCCGGTGTTGCCCGGGGAAAGGTTATCATCTGCCTTCCCGGCTCGACCGCAGCGGTCAGGCTTGCCGTAGAGCAGATAATCCTGCCCGAAATCGGGCATCTGGTGAGGGAGGCAAGCAGATGAAACCATTTGGAACGCTGCTTCCTTTTGAGGCAGCCCAAAGAGCTATTGAATCTAATATAGAGCCGATAAACAGGGTTGCCCTGTGGATAAGATAATACCAGTTAA
>CAYTND010000201.1:0-4920 GCA_964438965.1 uncultured Pirellulales bacterium | reverse complement strand
CAGGGGCCGCCGTCCCAAAAAACCACGCGAAAGCGGGAAATTGTTTTACGCGGTGAGGGATGTCAGTTTTCGTGCTGAAACCGGGAGCATTTTAGGGCTTCTCGGCCCCAACGGCGCGGGCAAGACGACCCTGCTCAGAATGCTCTCTACCGCGTTGAAACCCAGCGCAGGCACAGCCAGGTTTGATGGTGTGGATGTAGTTGAAAACCCTCTTGAGGTCCGCAAAAGAATAGGCTTTCTTTCCGACAACACCGGGCTTTATGGCCGTCTGACCGCACGCGAGATGATTGAATATTTCGGGAAATTGCACGGCCTGGAGCAGGCAAAAATTAACGAGCGTATGGATGAACTTTTCAGCCTTTTAGAGATGACCACTTTTGCCGACAAACGCAATGACTCACTGTCATCCGGTATGAAGCAGAAGGTTTCGATTGCCCGTACACTTATTCATGACCCCGAAGTCATCATGTTTGATGAACCGACCACCGGGCTCGACGTTGCTGCGGCTGAAGCCATTTTGAAATTCATTGAATCCTGCAAGGCTAAGGGCAAAACGGTCCTTTTTTGCACACATCACATGCACGAAGTGGACAGGCTCTGTGATTTTGTTGTGGTCCTTCACAAAGGCCGGCTCTGTTTCGAGGGGAGCATTGAGCAAATGCGTTCCGATACGGGACAAACCCATTTGGACAAGGCCTTTCTAACTTTGATTGATTCGGTGGAGGTAAATCATGCGGCTTAATATTCTCACCATATACCTCAAGGAAATGAAAGAAGTATTGCGCGACAGGAAAACCCTCATATTTATGGTGGCCTTACCCACCCTCGTAGTGCCTATACTGATGAACGTTATGATAGGATTCATTGTCAAGGCTGATAAAAAAGCCCAGACGGAAACCCTCGCTTTTGCCATCTTCGGGGCTGAACACTTACCTGACCTGGCCAGCGCATTCAGCGAGGAAAAAGGATTCGAGAAGGTGAATATCCCCACACAAGAAGCGATTGCGTCGGCCATTGAAGAAAACAAGATTAAATTCGGCCTGGTTATTCCCCAAACAGCTCCCGAACAGTTCGAGAGGGGCGAACAGGTTGCTGTCCAGTTTTATTACAACAATGCCTCCGTTACCAGTAAAGTTAAGAACAGAGCCGGTAAAGTAATTCGTGAGTTCAGTGAGAGATACCGCTCGGAGCGTCTGGCCGGCCTTGGTTTGGATACGCCGCAAAAACAAAAACATTTGCTCAACCCTATCACTATCGAAGAACACAACACAGCCGATATGCGAGAGGTGCTTGGTGAACGCGTGGGCGGGATGCTTCCCTACCTGTTCATCATCTTCTGTTTTATGGGGGCCATGTATCCGGCCATAGACTTGGGGGCTGGTGAAAAAGAACGTGGTACGCTGGAAACGCTTTTGCTGGCGCCGATTCGGCGCTATCAGATAGTGCTTGGCAAGTTCTTTGTGATTTTCACTACGGGTGTAACGGCAGCCTTGCTCTGTCTTACAAGCTTCGGCGTTATGTTGGCGTCAAAAGGACAGAAAATTACGGGGGAATTGGGTGAAGTCATTGCCTCAGTGAGTGTGGTTGACCTGGTGTTGATAGCAGCAATGTTGATTCCCGCAGTCGCAATGTTCGCCGCGTTGTTGTTGAGCGTGTCCATTTACGCCAAGAGTTTCAAAGAGGCCAGTGCCTACTGCGGCCCGCTCAATTTTCTGGCCATTGTGCCGGCTTTTATCGCTATGCTTCCGATGGTAAAACTTGATTGGTATTGGGCGATGGTGCCGATTACCAATATCTCGCTTGCGATCAAAGAGCTTATCAAGGGCACAATGAACTACGAGATGCTTATCGCTATTCTCGGTTCAAGTGTCGTTATTGCAGGCGCTTTGCTTTTCTTCTGCTCCAGGTGGTTTGAGCGCGAAGCTGTACTTTTTCGCCAATAAACGCATCCTATTTTAATTACAGGTATGCTTGAATAGTGCTGCTTATACGAGTATTATGACGGTTAGAAGCCTTGTTTCCTGCATGCAGGGATGGGTTATATGGATTAGTAACAAGACTTTTTCAAAATTGAGGTTAGTAAAATAAGCGCATAAAACGGGAACTTTCAGTATGAGTCAAAGTGTTGCCGCAATTATTTGTGCCGCCGGGGCCGGCATCCGATTCGGCGGGAAAAGAAAAAAAGCGTTCGTTGATGTAGCCGGCAGGGCGGTCTTTCTGCGAAGCGTCGAGCTTTTCGATAACCGTGACGACGTAAAACAAATTCTGTTAGGCATCGCGCCCGAGGACGAGGAATTGGTGGATGTCAAGTGGGGGCCTAACCTGAAGTTTTTCAACGTAAAAATCTTTTTTGGCGGCTGTGAGCGTTTCGATACCGTCAATAAAGGTCTCGAACTTATCAAAGATGGTATTGACCTTATTGCCGTTCACGATGCCTGTCGATGCTGTGTAACAGCGGAATTGATTGGCAAAGTTATTTCCGCTGCCGGTGAGAGTGGTGCGGCTATACCGGCCTGTCCTGTTACGGCAACGATAAAAGAAGCACAGAATAACACGATAATCAGAACCGTTGACAGAGCAGGTCTCTACGAAGCTCAAACCCCACAGGTCTTCGCTGCTTCCCTGCTCAAAGAGGCATACGAAAACCTCAAGAATCCGGACCAAAGCAAAATCAGCGATGACTCGCAATTAGTCGAATCGCTGGGTCATAAGGTAACAATCGTGGAAGCGGACTCTTCGAATATCAAAATTACCCGCAAAAGTGATATTGCAATTGCAGAAGCCATTCTCAAGTCCCGGCCTAAGCTCGCGCCCAAAGGCCTCACAGGACCCTATGTGGAGGCGCAGTGGTAATATCTCAGAACATCGGGACGTAACTAACAGAAAAAAATAAGACTTATATTAATAAAGTTTCTGCAAAATCGAGGTTAGGCATAACTCTATCGTATTTATTAAAAAGGAGACCCTACGATGAGAACAGTAATTTGTTGGAAAGCAACTGTTGTTTTGCTGATGCTGTTAGCTGTGGCGGCGGGATGTAACGGGCCGGCCGGAATAGGCGGTGGTAAGAAAATGCCGTTGTTGTTCGAGGCGGACTTTGAGGACGGCAGGATTGGCGACTGGCAGGCTACCGACCCGGCCGCGTGGCAAATCGAACCCGGACACGGCGGAAAGGTGTTAGCCCTGTATAAACAGAGCGACTATGAGCCACAAGTCCGCTCGCCTGTCAACATTAACCTTATTCGGCATTTAGTCGTGGGTAGCTTCGTGCTGGAGTTGAAGATGCGTTCTACGACGAAGGACTATGGCCATCGGGATATGTGCTTGATTTTCGGACATCAGGCCCCATCGCATTTCTATTACGTGCACATTGCCAACAAATCCGATGCTCACGCGAACTCGATATTTATTGTTGATGGCGAACCGCGTGTCTCGATTGCAAAGACACGAACCGAGGGGACAAAGTGGGACGACAACTGGCATAGCGTGCGCTTGGTGCGCGACGCCGAAGAGGGTACAATTAAGGTTTTCTTCGACGATGGGCTTGAGCCGATAATGACCGCCGTTGACAAACGATTCGAATGGGGCAGGGTCGGCATTGGCTCGTTCGACGACACCGGCCAATTCGACGACGTTAAACTCTGGGGCGAGGAAAGATAAGACCATCCAGTCACTTACTCTAAAGTTAAAGTGGCGGCCTGAGCAGACCCGCTGCCTCTGTTAAATTTTTGCTTGCATACAGTTGTTAGCGGATAGAAAAAAAGAAAATCAAATAATCAATAGTAAATAATCAATATCGAAGTCAAAGATACGCCGTCTTCTGGCGGGACCCGCCGTCTTTGGGCGGAATCAATTAATTTGGGGTAGCGGATGAACGTACTATTAATTGGCAGTGGCGGACGTGAGCATGCGATTGCCTGGAAATTGGCTCAGTCGAAAGACTTAACCAAACTTTACATAGCACCGGGCAATCCCGGCACAGCCCGATGTGGACAGAATATTCCTATCGGTGCCGATGATGCCGATGAGCTTCTGGACTTTGCACGTCAGAATGACGTCGGTCTTGTGGTGGTCGGCCCGGAGGACCCTCTTGCGGCGGGCCTGGTCGATGCGTTTGAAGCTGCGGGCATAAAGGCATTCGGCCCAAGCGCCGGTGCCGCTCAGCTCGAGGCGGATAAAGCATTTGCAAAGCAACTGATGCGCTCCAGCTCCGTCTCCACGGCTGAGGGCAGAACCTTCGATAGATTCAGCGATGCCAGAGCATACATCGCAAGCAGAGACGAGCCGGTCGTGGTAAAGGCCGCAGGCCTTGCGAAGGGCAAAGGCGTTTTTGTCTGTGATGACCCTTCCGATGGAATCTTAGCGGCTGAAAAGATAATGTGCGACAAAGTATTCGGCCCGGCTGGTGAAAAAATCATCGTCGAAGATAAACTGCTCGGCGAGGAGGCATCGATACTTGCCTTTGTAGATGGGCGAAATATCTATATTATGGAATCGTCGCAGGACCACAAGCCCATCGGCGACGGTGACACCGGGCCCAACACCGGCGGAATGGGCGCTTACAGTCCTGCACCTGTGGTTACTGAGGACATGATGAATCATATTACGCGTGAAATTTTTGTGCCGGTGGTCGATGGTATGAATCGAAACGGCACGCCATACAAAGGCATCTTGTACGCAGGGCTTATGATTACCGGCGGTGGACCGAGAGTGCTGGAATTTAACGTGCGCTTTGGCGACCCCGAAACCCAGCCGATTCTTGCACGGCTGAAAAGCGATTTGCTGAAAGTTCTTCTGGCTGTCTGTGACGGCACATTAGACCAGATTACCCTTGAGTGGGACCGGAGACCGGCGGTTTGTGTGGTGATGGCTTCAGGCGGTTATCCGGGCGATTATGAAAAAGGCAAGAAAATAGCCGGC
>CAYTND010000200.1:0-4922 GCA_964438965.1 uncultured Pirellulales bacterium | reverse complement strand
GTTTCCGGAGCGTTTTCCTGTTGTTCGGGTACAACTACGACGTTGACGGTAACAGTCACGTCATCAGCGAACTTAAGCGATACTGCATGCGTCCCGACCTGTTTTATATGTTCGGGTAGTTGCACAACCTCGTCGGCAACTTCAAATCCCTGTTCTCGCAGGTTAGCCGCTATCTGCCGTTCGGTAACTGAGCCGAACAAATGTCCCTGCTCGTTGGCTTTGGCGGCCACAACAGCCTCTGCCCCTTCTACCGCCTTGGCTGCATTTTCGAGTCGTTTGCCATCCTGTATCCGTTGCTCTGCACGCTTGGCCTTTTCCTCCGCTATTGCTCTTATACTGGCCTCGGTCGCAACCTTCCCTATACCTTGCGGCAGCAAATAATTTCTCGCATATCCGATGCTGACTTCAACAACATCTCCGAGCCAGCCAAGTTTCTCAACATCCTCACAAAGTAAAACCTTCATCCTGTTAGACATTTTTGTCCCCTTGTACATTTCAAACGGTAAACGGCAGTAACGCCATGTACCTGGCACGTTTGATTGCCTTTTTCGCTTTTCTTTGGCACCCGGCGCAGTTGCCGCTGCGCTTACGTGAGTATATTTTGCCGCGATTGGTCAGAAGTTTTTGCAGTGTCCCAATATCTTTGTAGTCAACGTACTTTATGCCTCTTCTGCAAAAACGGCATTGTGTCTGTTCGCGGGCCCCTGCAAAGCCTGATTTTCTTCTGTTATTATTTCTTCTTGTATCACTTCTTGTATCACTTCTTGTGTTAGTTCTTGTGTTAGTTCTTCTTGCCATCTTTTACCTCTATCAATTGACTATAACTAAAATGAGCTAAAGTGCCTAAAGTGAGCTAAAGTGAGCTAAAGTTAAAAGACACTCTACAACTTTAGGCACTTTACACTTTAGGCACTTTACACTCCCTTAAAACGGTATATCGTCTTTAGCTGTCTGCTGCGGTGCTTCAGTTTCTGTTCTGTTTACGCCTTGCCCGGCACCGCCGCCTCCACCTCCGCCGAGAAACTCAAAATTCATAACAGTAACTCTGTGCTTACTGCGCTTCGAGCCGTCTTGGGCCTCCCAGCTATCGAAAGTCAGGCGCCCTTCAATAAACAAAGGGTTTCCCTTTTTGCAGTACTTGTTGATAACCTCAGCTCTCTTGCCAAACATCCGGCAGTCCACAAAACACGTTTCGTCACGTTGACTACCATCCTGGCCCGTCCACCTGCGATTCGTCGCCAGCCCGAAATCAACCACCGGCGTCTGGTTCGGTGTGTACGACAACTGAGGGTCACGGGTCAGATTGCCCATCAGCAAAATTTTGTTAAAATTAGCCATTGCTTAACCTCTTCTTTCTGCTTCAACCTTAAACTCGTTTATCCGACTCAATGCCTGCCCAGCTTGGCCGTACAAAAAACTTCAAGGCCGTCGTTGCTCTTGTTCGTCAGCCTGTTCGGAACCTTCAACCTGTTCCTGTCCCGGCTGCTTTTCTATCAAATCATCCGCCGCCGTGCTTACCTCTGGCCCCGCGATTACCGCTGACTCCTGCGAATCCTCAGTCTTTTCTTCCGGGGACGGCTTAGTTTCTTCCATTTGCTCGACTCCTTCTGCTTTCTCAGCTTCCCCTGCTTCTTCCGGGGACGGCTTAGTTTCTTCCATTTGCCCGACTCCTTCTGTTTTCTCAGCTTCCCCCGCTTCTTCCGGAGCGCTCACCTGCTTCACTTTAGCCTCCTGGGCTGCTTCTTTGGCAGCTTTCCGTTTTTCCTTTTCCATTTCCACCTTCGTGGCAGGAGTATCTTTCTCAATATCCTCTGGCCTTTGTCGTTCAGCGCTGAGAATTAGAACACGCATAATTTTCTCTGAGAGCCGAACAGACCTTTCGATATCCTGTATCTTTCCGCCATCGACCCTGAAATAACTAAGGATATACGTCCCTCTGCTTTTGCCTTTAATATCGTAGGCCAGTCTCCTCTCGTCCCATTTTCTTATCGAGTCAATCTCGGCCTCAGCTTTTTCCAGTATCGTTCTGATAGCTGCGATAATCCCGTCCCAATCTGCCCCTGCCTGGGACGAATCAATAAGAAACATTCCTTCGTATAATTTGTTCTTCGCTACGGTTTCCAAGCTAATTACCTCCCGCTAAAATTTATTCTATATCAAATTATCTCTTTTTCCTTACTCAATTTTGCATAACTTTATTACTCTAAACCTACAAGGCACGATGGTTATTCATCGAACCTGTTAAATTCATTCATCGTTTTTTCGGTACCATATTCTATCCAGCAAAGCGCCGCTTCTCGCGCCCTCTCAATCGCCTCAGCTAACAGTGGCTTCTCTGCCTCTGTGGGCTTATCGAGAACATGGTCAACTGCATCTTCTTCACCACTGTGGCCGATGCCGATCCGGCAGCGGGCAAACTCATTCGTGCCGAGCTTTTCTATAATATCAGCCAGACCATTATGGCCCCCGGCTGAGCCTTTCGCCCTGATTCGAATCCTGCCCGGCTCAAGGTCCATATCGTCTGTTATCACGAGCAAGTCTCCGGCATCGAGCTTGTAAAAACCCACCGCCGTTGCAACAACCTGCCCGCTGCGGTTCATAAACTGCCACGGCTTTAACAATATTAACTTCTTATCCGCAAATTCGCCCGACCCGAAACGAGCGCCGAATTTTCTTTTTCTTACTTCTATCACTAACGCTTCGGCCAGCGAATCAATTACCTTAAATCCCATATTGTGTCGCGTATCAATATACTCATCGCCCGGATTACCCAGGCCGACGACAATTTTCATATCGACCATAGTTCACTTGTGCCCAAACGGCCTCATTTTTTGCCTTCTGAAGCTTCTTTCTCCTCTACCTCAGCTTCTTTAGCTTCGCTAATAACCTCAGGAGCAGCCGGCATTTCCTCTTCAACCTGCTCGGTGGTCTTGGCAGCGGCAACCAAATGGCACGTAACAACAAGCATCTCAGGAGAGCTTACCAGTTTCACACCATCCGGAAGCGCAATGTCACCGGCATGCAAAGCGTCACCAACTCCAACCTCTTTCACCGAGACAGCGATTGTTTCCGGAATATCGGTTGCCCTGCACTCAATTTCCAGATGGTCTGCATGTTCTTCAATAATGCCGCCTTCGTGCGTACCCTTAGCGGTGCCTGCGCTTTTAAGCTCAATAGGAACTGTTACTTTAATCATTTCGGTTACGCTGACCCGCATCAGGTCCGCATGAATGATGTCCTTACCTAAATAGTCATACTGCAGGTCTTTGACTATCATCTTTTCTTTCTTTTGGCCAATCTGCACATCCATCAGCCGATGTCCGTGATGCAGTCTTTCCACGAAGTTGCGTGCATCTAACGAAATAGCCACCGGCTCCTGCTTGTGTCCGTACACAATAGCAGGTATCCTGCCTTCCTTACGCACCTTTTGGACAGCTTTTGAGCCGGTCTGTTCTCGGATTTCTGCTTTCAAAAGCAATGTTTTTGCCATAATCTTCTCACCTCAATAATTAGTTCGTAGTTATGAGTTCGTTGTTCATAGACTACGAATTACGAACTATGAACTAATTTAAAATATTGTTGAACAAGTTACTAATCGATTCATTTCTGTGAATTCTCTTTATCGCTTCGCCCAACATAGTTGCTACGCTTAATACCTTAATACTGTCAACCTTTTTGGTCTGTTCACTCGATGGTATAGTGTCGGTAACTACCACTTCGTCAATTGGCGCTTCGGCCAGTCGTTTTAATGCCTGCAATGCAAAAATTCCGTGTGTGGCACCGACATATATTTTCTCAGCCCCACGTTCCTTAAGCAGATTAGCGGCACTGCACACTGTCCCGGCGGTGGCAATAATATCGTCGCACATCAGGACATTTCTGCCTTCGACCTCACCTATCACCTCATTGGCCTCTACTTCGCTGCCGCTGATTCGTCTTTTGTGCACAATCGCCAGCTCGCCCCCAAGGTGCTCCGCATATCTGGCTGCAATCTTCATATTACCGACGTCCGGGGAAACCACCGTCAGGTTATTAATCTTTTTATTTCTGAAATACTTATTCAATACCAGCTCGCCCGTCAGATGGTCAACCGGTATATCAAAAAACCCCTGCAACTGCTTGGCGTGCAGGTCTATCGCCAAGACCCTGTCGGCCCCGGCGGTCGTGATAATATTAGCCACCAGTTTCGCGGTAATGGGCACACGCCCTTCGTCTTTCCTGTCCTGCCGGGCATAGCCGAAATAAGGAATGACCGCAGTGATACGTTTGGCGCTGGCTCTTCGCAAACAGTCTAAATAAATTAACAGCTCCACCAGGTGGTCATCAACAGGCTCGCACGTTGACTGCAAAACGAAGCAATCTCTGCCGCGAACATCATCTTCAACCCTGATGACCTTCTCTCCGTCCGGAAACCTGTCTATCTTCGCGCCGCCGACCGGAATCTCCAGATACTTACAAACCTCACTCGCCAACGCCGGATTACTGCTGCCGGAAAATATCTTCAGGTTATCACTTAGAAACATCTCTCTCTGCCTTTCCACCCAATTCATTTACACTTTTTTGCGAAACCACTGTTCCTGCATTTATATGCGAGCCGTCTTGTAGCTCAAGCGGCGCTATCAGTACTGTACCGGAACCGATATAGCAGTTATTACCTATATTTGTTCGGCTGATATTTTGGCCGTCGAAATTGGCCGTTATCGAGCCGGCACCCATATTAACATTTTCTCCCACAGTGGCATCACCGATAAAGCTTAGGTGCCGGGCCCGAACGCCGTCAGCCAAAGTCGAATTTTTAACTTCCGTATAAACGCCTAACACAACATCATTTTTCAAAACCGTCCCGTGCCTCAGATAAGCGAAAGGCCCAATTCGACAGTCCTGACCGATTTTGACTTCGCCGTGAATATACGTAAACGGCT
>CAYTND010000199.1:0-4959 GCA_964438965.1 uncultured Pirellulales bacterium | reverse complement strand
CGGCGCTGTCTGCACTTGACCCTTATACGGTGATAATCTGGCCCAGACAGGTGCAGGATTTTGAAAAGATGATGACTAATGAGTTTACGGGTATCGGGATAGAGATTTCGAAACGCAAGGGGTTATTGACGGTGGCGAGCCTGCTGCCTGACACGCCGGCTTACAAATCCGGCCTTGATGCGGAAGATGTGATAGAAGCGGTGGACGGTGTTCAAACCAAGGATATGACTCTTAGCTGTGCGGTTCGCAAGATAACCGGTCCGAAAGGTACAAAAGTTACGTTGACAATAAAACGGCCCGGCGAGGGAGAAACCAAAGATATTACGATAACCCGAGACAAGATAATTGTTCCGACGATTCGCGGCTGGCAAAGGACCGATGCAGGTAAATGGCTGTATATGATTGATGAAGGGAACAAGATAGGTTATGTCCGCCTCACGAGCTTTTCGTCAGGAACCGCTTCGAGCCTGGAGAAGGTATTGGTCGAGCTGGAAGCAGAGGGGTTAAGGGGATTTGTTCTGGATTTGCGGTCCAATACCGGCGGGCTTTTAGATAGTGCGGTCGCTGTGGCCGACAAATTCGTTGATAAAGAGTGGATAGTTAAACGGCAGCCCGGGTTTGGCAGGATGCCGATATATGAGCAGGCACACAAGAAGGGAACACATCCGAATTATCCGCTTATTATACTGGTAAATTCAGGCTCTGCGAGTGCTTCGGAGATTGTGGCCGGGGCATTGGCAGATGAAGTATATAAGCGGGCGATTCTGGTGGGGACCAGGACTCACGGCAAAGGCAGTGTGCAGGGGATAACGGGCTATCCCGGCGGAGGTGCACAGTTGAAATATACGATGGCGCATTATCATTTGCCTTCCGACCAGCGGGTTGAAAGCCGGGATGCAATGAAAAAACAAGGCAGAAATGATTGGGGTGTTCGGCCGAATGTTGAGGTTAAATTGACGAGCGATGAAGTTAAAAAAATGATTGAGGTACAAAGGGATAATGACGTGCTGGTTCAAGCCGACCACGACTACGCCAACGATAAGCCGAGAAAACATACGGTCGAAGAAACCTTAGCGGCTGACCCGCAATTGGCGGTTGGTCTTTTGATTATCAGGAGCAAATTGATTCATGCCGGGACGACAGTGTTGGTTCAGGGGCAGCAGGGTATCAATAGCTTTTAGTTTAAGAGGTACATTGATTTGGTGAACGCAGAAGATGTAAGTAAGTTTGAACAGCAAAGGCAAGAGAAACTGTCCCGGATTAAAGAATTTGGCATTGACCCTTACGGCGGCAGATATGAGGGTGTTGAGCAGTCCGAAGATATCAGGCGCCGATTTAAGGACGCCGATGAGAGCCAGCAGGCCAAATGTGCTGGCAGGATTGTGCTGTTGAGGGACATTGGGAAGCTGATTTTTATGACTTTGCGCGACCGCAGTGGTACTATCCAGGTCGGCTTGAGCAAAAAGCTTCTGCCTGAGCATTGGGGGCTTGTGAAATTACTGGAGCTTGGCGATATAATCGGTGCGGCCGGTCAGTTGGGTAAAACCAAGACCGGTGAAATTACGATATGGGTTGATAATGTTGTGCTTCTGAGCAAGTGTCTGCTGCCGCCGCCGGAGAAATTTCACGGTCTGTCGGATATTGACCAGCGTTACAGGCAGAGATATGTGGATTTGTGGGCCAATCCTGAAGTGATGGAGCGGTTTAAGAATCGCAGTGCCATCGTCTCTGCGATTCGCGAATTTCTCAAATCCAAAGGGTTTTTAGAAGTTGAGACTCCGATGATGCAGACTATAGCCGGCGGGGCCGCGGCGAAGCCTTTCATAACACATCATAATAGTCTGGATATGGATTTGTTTTTGCGGATTTCGCCGGAGCTGTTTCTAAAAAGACTGCTCGTTGGCGGGATGGAAAAGGTCTTCGAGATAAACCGAAATTTCCGCAACGAAGGGCTGAGCCGGCAGCATAACCCGGAATTTACGATGCTCGAAGTCTATCAGGCCTATGGCGATTACAACGTGATGATGGATTTGACCGAGGAGATTATTGGGCTTTGTGTAGAGAAATACTGCGAAGGCGAGCAGGTTCAGTTCGGCGATTTAACGATAGATTTTACCCGGCCCTGGCGTCGGGCCAAATACTCAGAGCTGCTGAAGGAATACAGCGGCTGTGATATCGATGATATAGAGGCAGTCAGGGCAAAAGCAAGGCAACTCGAATTAGATGAAGCGGATGTGGACGATGCGGTGGTTGTCAATGAGGTGTTTGAAGCCACTGTTGAGAACAACCTCATCGCCCCGACGTTTGTAATAGATTATCCGGCGGCGTTGTGTCCTTTAACCAAACGGAAAAAAGACAATCCCAAATTAGCTGAGCGGTTTGAATTGTTTATCGCCCGGATGGAATTGGCCAATGCTTATACGGAATTGAATGACCCTGCCGAGCAATATGAGAATTTTCTTACTCAGCTTCGTGGGCAGGAAGAATCGCTGACAAAGATGGACAGAGATTATATAACGGCGTTGAAATACGGTATGCCTCCGGCCGGCGGGCTGGGCATCGGTATCGACAGATTGGTGATGGTGCTGACCGGTGCTGTGAGCATCCGTGACGTTGTGCTGTTTCCACTTCTAAGGCCTGCAAAAGGTTAGGCGTTGCCGTTCCGGCGACGGCTAAACGACCCCCAGGACAGGCCTGGGGGCTAAACATTGACGGTTAAATAATTACGATTAGTGAAATGTTGAAAATATTTCTGTGGCTGCGATATCTGCGTAAGAAAAAGATAGTGTTTTTGAGCATTGCTGCAGTTGCGCTTTCTGTGTCACTGCTGATAGTCGTTGCCAGTCTGTTCACCGGTTTTATCAATGCTTTCGAGCGGGCGGCGGTTGAGGCAATAGGCGATGTGGTTCTTGAGCCATCGGCCAAGTTTGCAAAATACGGGCAGTTTATAGAGCGTTTAGAACAAACAGAGGCGGTGGAGTCGGCAACGGCGATGCTGTCGGCCCAGGGTCTGTTACTTTTGGGCAAAGGCAACGTGCGTGCTGTGGAAATTTGGGGGATTGAGCCTGTACGACGAGTTAAAGTGATGGGTTTTGACCGGTTTTTGCTCAGACAAAGAGAGTCGCGGGGTGAACCATCTTTCCAAACGAGCGCCGCTGAAGGAGGAATTGGAGGATTTGTGGGAATAGGGGTGTTGGCAGAGCCTAATGAAGAGACTGATAAATATGATTTTGAAGCGGTTGAAAAGATGTTTGGTCAGCAGGTTGTTCTTACTACAGGGACTGTATCACAAGCAGACAAGGAAGGCAGGAGAGCAGAAGTCAAAAGAAAAGTGATGAAATTTACAATTGTAGATGTCGTTGAAACGGGAGTCCATCAATTCGATAAAAGTTGTGTTTATCTGCACATAGAAGAACTGCAAAAAACTTTATATCCTGACGAAGAGTTACCGGTTGCCGGCCAGATTCAAATCAAACTGGCGGAAGATACCGAGGCTGATGTTGCATTGGCTGTTATTCGCGGGGTATGGCAGAGTTTTGTTGAGGAGCAGTTGGGAGGGGACCCGTACCTTATAAATGCCAAAATTGTGACGGCCAAACAGATACAAAGATCATATGTTGCGGCGTATCGAAAGCAAATGGGGATTTTGTTGTTGATATTTGGTGTTGTGAGCCTTGGTGTTGTTCTGCTGATATTCTGCATATTTTATATGATAGTCAGACTGAAGCAGAAGGATATTGCGATAATAAAAAGCTGCGGAGCGGCGGGAAGCTCTGTGGCCTGGATTTTTGTCGGGTTTGGCGCTTGTGTCGGAATAGCCGGCTCGGGCGTGGGAGTTGTTCTGGGATACGTTGTTACAAAGAACGTCAATACGATTGAGGAGTGGATAAGGATAATATTCGGGCTGAAACTGTGGAAAAGCAGTGTGTATATGTTTAGTAAGATACCCAACGAGGTTGATTGGGCGTCGGCTTTGTCTATTGTGTTGGTGGCAATTATAGCCGCAGCTATTGGAACATTAATACCGGCGATTGTCGCGGCGAGAACGAAACCGGTTGAGATTTTAAGATATGAGTAGGTATGCAGGGAATAAAGAATAGTGAAAAGTGCCTAAAGTGTAAAGTGCCTAAAGTTATTGAATGTTTTATAACTTTAGTTCACTTTAGCTCACTTTAGGCACTTTAGGCACTTTCTAATTTGGATTTAGATATTCGAATTTTAATTTATGTACAAAATTATTCTTGCATTCAGATATTTTTTAAAAAGACGCATAACACATTTTGCTGTGCTTGCAGTTGCGCTTTGCGTTTTTATTGTTGTTGTAGTGATGACGGTAATGACGGGTCTGGTGAGCGATTTCAAGCAGAAGAACCACGACTTTGTGGGAGATTGTGTTGTCGGGACCGAATCATTAGTTGGCTTTGCGTATTATGAAGATTTTGTAAATATACTGGAGAAGCAGGATTTTGTCGAAGGCGTTTCGCCTGTGATAAAAAGCTATGCACTGATAAGTCTCAGAGGTTCACAACGAAGCAAAGGTCTTAAGATTATGGGCATCGAGCCGGTCAGACACAGCCGGGTTACCGGTTTTGGAAAAACACTGAATTATCATAAAAGTGATGTATCCAAGACATTTGAACCGTCTTATGACCCAAATCTTTTGGGATGCGTGTTGGGGATTGACCTGGCTTTTCAGCGTGATTTAAATGGTAATTATTATTATTACTCCACTACCCCCCAGGACGTTTATTCGATAAGCTGTTTTCCTCTTACTGCAAGAGGCGCTTTGTCTAAAGCCGGCACCGGGCTGGTTAATACAAAAACTTACTACTTCAGTGATACTTCACAAAGCGGTTTGGCCCGCGTAGATTCCTCATTGTTTTACCTGCCGTTCGAGAGGGCCCAACGACTTTGCGGAATGGACGGGTCAGTCAAGCGTGCCAGCGCCATTCATATAAA
>CAYTND010000198.1:0-4960 GCA_964438965.1 uncultured Pirellulales bacterium | reverse complement strand
ACCCAGGTCGCGACCGAGCCGGTTATAACGCTGGTACTTGGCCGAATGGCGCTATGAACAAGAATATAGAGAAACTGGATGCAGGAAGGGCCTCGCCTGATATGGTATTACTTTTTGAGACACACCCCGGCTGGAACCAAACCGGTGGCCCTGAAATCTTGACCACCGATAACCACCGGGGTGACGGTTGCAACGTTCTATTCTTCGATTCACACGTGGAATTCGTCAAAACAGAGGATTTAGATGACCTCAAGTGGGAGCCGGACTGAAACGAGTAAGCGCAGGTTTTAGCGAATTAGTTCCAGTTGCGGAAACAGTATTTGTCATTCTGAACGGAGTGAAGAATCTCTTCCTGCACAATTGTAGATTATCTTCATTCACAGGCCGGATGCTTCCCCTTCGGCTGCGCTCAGGGCTAAAGGCTTTTTTTGCTCAGCATGACAGTAAAAAACCGGTCAGTCAGAACTGCGCCCGTGCATATCGGGTTTCGAGGTAGTTGAGTGTTTTTTCGATTATTTTACCCGCCACAGGAGAGGCCACGACTCCGCCGGTATAGCCTTTGCCGAGTTTCTTGTTCGGCTTGCGGATTGAAACCAAAACCATTATGGCCGGGTCATCAGCCGGCGCACCGGCTATAAAAGAAGCAACATAATCACTGTCCGAATAACCTCGCTCGTCGCTTTTTGCAATGTTGGCTGTTCCCGTTTTTCCGAAGACCTGCCATTTGTCCAGCTTGGCTCTTTTGCCAGTTCCCTCATTAACCACGCCGACCATAGCATCGCTGACAATCCACTCGGCAATTTCCGGCTTGACGACATAACCAACCGGCGGCAGAGGGCGTTTCAGCTTGGTAATCTCTCCATCGTTGTCAACAATCGCTTTGACTAAGAACGGGCGAACGATACGACCGCGGTTGGCAAGTATGCAGAAAGCCCGAACCAATTGAATCGCGGTTACAGTAATTTCCTGACCAAAAGGTATCCGGGTTACGCTGTATCCTGTCCACTTGTGCACGCCTCGCAACAACCCATCAGCCTCACCGGGCACGTCAATCCCGGCTTTTTTGCCGAAACCGAAAAGCCTCAGCCCTTTATAAAGTCTGTTTTTGCCGAGCCTCTGCCCGATTTTGGCCATCCCGATATTACTGGACTCAATCAGAATCTCGCGCACGGTCAAATCGCCAAATCCTCTGCGATACTCACCGATTCGTCCAAAACCTCTGCCGGAATAGTTTCCATTTTCGCAGAATATCTTTTCAACTTTATTCACAGCGCCCGCATCGAGGGCAATTGCGGCCACGAGCGGCTTTATAATACTGCCCGGCTCGAACTCATCGGTTAAAATCCGGTTGCGCCGATTATCAGGGTCAGTCGAATTAAACTCAGCAGGGTCGAAATCAGGCAGTGAAACCATGGCTAAAATTGCTCCGGTCTTTGGCTCTGCCACAATCGCCACAGCCGACTCGGCCTCGTAGTTTTCGTATTGCTTTATAAGCTCATCCCGGGCAAACTGCTGGATAGTAGCATCAATGGTCAAAATAATCCCGACACCATTGGTCAAAATGCCGTTTTGACCAGACCCATCGGGCGCCAGACTTTGTTCAATAGGTACGGGGCGAATAGGCCGACGACGTACATCAGCAAAGAACATATCCTGTGCCGCCGAACCGCTGAGCTGTTTGTCGTATTGGTACTCAATGCCGTCTAACCCCCGGTTATCAAGGCTCGTAAAACCAACAGCATGCACGGCTAATCGACCCATCGGATAATGTCTTCGCCAATCGGATTCGACGCCGACTGCACTTGAAATTCTACGGGCGGCATCACATTCACTCGCCTCTGCCCCTGTCTTGATTTTTACGTATCCCGGGTTTTTGCTTTCGTTGATAAGTTTATAGATTTCATGCGCACCAATACCCAATATCGGCTGGAGTTTACTCGATAAGCTTTTGGCGTCTTTGACCTTTCGAGGCTCAACTTTAACAATTCGGACTTTATTACTCGCAGCGAGCACTCTGCCACGGCAATCAAGAATCACGCCGCGCTGAGGATTGTGGGGCACCCACCCCTGCTGCTGTTCGAGACACTTGCCAATATAATGGTCGTTCCTGAGAAACTGCAGATAAAAACACCGCCCCGCCAGCGCCAGAAATGCGCCGATGAGAAACAAAGAGAAAAGAATGGTAATTCGAACGCTTTTCAACTTTTAGTCGTTGGTATTTAATTCGTCAAAACGCTGTGAAACCGCAGCAGGATTTATTAAACCTTCCAACAGCAATTGCTTAGTGCCAAGCTCCTGTTTCAATCGGTTTTGCTCGACCCTGCAGGTGCAAAGCTTATAGAAAATCCGATTGTTGGCGCTGCGAAGATAAACAGCAAAAACCAAAACCGCCGTAAAACAAAAAACAACAAAAACAAAGTATAATCGCGACATCATAATTAGTTAATTGGTTAATTGATTAGTGGTTATCAGGGTATCAGGTGACCAGGTAGTGGGTATCAGGATGCCAGGTTATCAGGATAAATTTGTCTTTTCCTGATAATTTACTAACCACTCACCAATTACTGTTTCGTGCTTCGGATTTCTAATTTCATATCCTCCATTCTTATCGAGCCGGCATTCTCAAACGCAATCCAACAGGAATATCATCCTCGTCCTCTAAAATATCAGTGTTTAGCTCGCTTATCTCTTCGTAGCGAGTGCCGTCTCCGAGCTGCGTGGCAGCAATTTGCCATAAACTATCACCTTCACGCACAACGTATTGTCTGTTCCGCTTTGCACTGGGTGTTTTGGGCGTGTCGGACGAAGTAAGTTTGCGGCTGATGGATTTCACTTTCTCAAATAGTGACTTGGGAAATACACTCTCAACTTTATCTTTAAGCAGCGGTATAATAAGTTTTTGCCCTTCATAAACTTCATCGGGCGATTTCAGCAGCTTGCGGTTGGCCTCAAATATCCGGGCAATGTTTATTTTCTTATTACCCTTCTCTGGGCCGTAAAATTTTTGTGCTATAACTGCCAGGTTATCACCTTTGCTAACAACATAGATTTTTGGCAAATCCGGCTTGACAGGCGAAGGTTCGTTGATTCTGGCTTTGTCATTAGCAGCTTCCACTACCGAATCGTCTCCCGACAAGGGCACTTGGTAGCGAATTTTCGCCTGGTCGTCAGAGGAGGTCTGAGCTTCATCAGCACGCTCTTGTTTGACCCGCTGTGCCCGATTGAAAGCTCCCTGAGCCTTACGTTCCTTAGCTGCAATACCAATCGAGTCATTTTGCGAGTTGACCATATTAGTTGTTAGCTCATTATTGTTTGTGTTACTGCGAAAGCGCGGCAGACCGTTAATTATAAAGGCAATTATAAAGATAAAAACCAGTCCTAACAGCAATCCAATCTTTGCATCGGAAGTCATAATGAAACTCCATATTATTGTTTCTGTGCAATCCTTAATTTTGCACTTCTTGCCCGCCGATTTTCAGCGATTTCCTGTCGCGTCGCCACAATCGGTTTTTTAGTAATGACCCTGTAAATACTGTCCTTTCCGTTTTGCCTGAAATCGTTTTTAACTAATCTATCTTCCAGACTGTGATAGCTAATGACTGCTATATAACCGTTGTCGTTCAGCAGCCCCTGCGCCGAAGCAAGCAGCCTCTTCAAATTCTCTAACTCGTCATTGACCGCAATTCTCAATGCCTGGAAAGTCCTGGTGGCCGGGTGTATCTTACTTTTTCGGCTTCGTCCTGCCTTTCCCAATGCCTTGCAGACTATCCTTGCTAATTGGACGGTCGTGGTTATCGGCCCACTTTCTCGTTCCCGCACGATAAACCGTGCAATTCGCCGTGAGGCCCTGTCCTCGCCGAATTTGTAAATCAAATCAGCTAAGGATTTTTCACCTGCTTTATTAACTATATCGGCAGCGGTCCTCTTTAATCTTTTGTCAATTCTCATATCCAGCGGCATATCGTGAAGAAAACTAAGCCCCATCCGGCTGTCAGCTAACTGTGCCGAACAAAGCCCCAAATCCGCAAATATGAAATCAACTTTATCTATACCCTGCTCTTGGACCTGCTCGCTGATTTGAGAAAAATTCGAATGAAGCAAAATAACCTTACAGGAAAGGTCTTTTAATAAAAATTGGGCCCTTCGGACAGCATTTGTATCAACATCCAGGCCTACGATAACTCCCTCAGGGCCCAAGGTCTTGCCGAACAGATAACTATGACCTCCCTGTCCTATGGTCGCATCGACCATCACGCCATCCGGTGGCAATTTTATCTGCTCGGCTAACGTCTCAGCGAGAACCGGAATATGCTCTACTATCGAGCCATTCACTTCTATCGTATCGCGTATATCGTTTATCATATCGTGTATATTGTATCGCACTGCGATGCATCGGGACGCAATACTCAACACGCGGGACGCAACTATGTTTCAGCCTATAGCTACGGCGTTCTTCTGACTTTGAAGTTTTTCAACAGCAGGTGAAAATTCAATGCCGGAAAAAGTCCCGTCGATTTTCTTCAATCGTTCCAGCCGTTCTCCGATAATTGCCAGAGAGGCGAAGGTCCGTTCATCAACCTCTCTTTCACCGACGAGACTTCCGGCAACAATCCGACAATGATTTGAATCCGTTCCAATCATTTTGTCTCCATTCTAAAGATTAGGGTTAAGTCTTCTGCAAAATCAAGGTTAGGCATATTAAAGTTCTTCGCTCTGCTCGTGCAGGACAATCTGCCGTGCCTGCGAAACCTGTTTTTGATATTGGGCCATATTGTCTGAAAGATATTGTTCCCAGCTTTCACTGTTCCACAACTCGATATGGTCTCTGACACCGATAAGTGTAATATGGTCTTTCAATCCCGCTCTCTTTCGCAGCCTTTCATTCAAAAGCAATCGGCCCTGGCCGTCCAGTTCCACCTTGCTGGCCAAAGCAAAGCTGATTCGCTCGAACGCTACAGCC
>CAYTND010000197.1:0-4988 GCA_964438965.1 uncultured Pirellulales bacterium | reverse complement strand
GCTACGCTATCCAAAATCGTGCCGTTGCCGGTAATAAAGTTACCACCTCTGTGGAGCTTAAGATTACTTTGAGCCGAATAGGAGTATCGGTCAGCGTCCAGACCCAGGCGAGCACTATCGAAACCATCGATGGTAAGCCACTCGGCTTCGAGCTCGAACAGGCATTGGGGATGATGGTGGCGAAAACGATAGGAACGGTTGATGAGCAGGGCAAAGTAACAGTAAAGACCGGCCAGCAGCAGGTAGAATTCGATTGGCCCAGCGGTGCGGTAATGTCCGAGGGGATGCGACTGCTTCTTTTGAAACATGGCCTTGCAGAGGGTACCACATACACCGCAAAGTTTTTTGACCCAAGTATGATGCAGGTTGTTGATGTTGAGGTAAATGTAGGCTCAAAACAAAATGTTGACCTGCTTGGCCGTGTGGTCGCGTTGACTGAAGTTCAGAGCAGCATAAGTTCTGCGCAGATTGGAGCACTCATAAGCACCGAATATTATGATGATAAGCTTCAGCTCCAAAAAAGCATTACGCCTGTGATGGGGATGACTATTGAGCAAGTTGCCTGCACTAAAGAATTCGCGCTCGGAGAAATCGATGTGCTTGAAGTGGTGGACAAGATGTTTATGGCCAGCCCTGAGCCATTGAGTGATGTTGGTTCAGCCCGGTCAATTACATATTACTTAAGCCCTGCGACAGATGAGGTCGATTTGAAGATTCCATCCAATGATAATCAAAAAGTTGAACAACTCAGTGGCGGCACAATAATCCTGACGGTCGAGCCTGTTGTTGCGCCGATGGGGGTGAAGTTTCCTTACAAAGGCGACAACCCGACGGCACTCAAAGCCCTTGAGCCGACAAGATATGTAGAGAGCGGCCAAAAAGTGATAATCGACCTTGCACGTCGCGCGGTGGGTCGTACTAAAGATGCAGCGGATGCTGTCAGAAAGATTGAGACTTTTGTGGCTGAATACGTCGAGAATAAGAGTCTGTCGGTCGGTTATGCATCAGCGGCAGAGGTTGCGGCCAGCAGGCAGGGTGATTGCTCGGAATTTGCGGTATTGACGGCAGCGGTGTGCCGGGCTGTTGGGATACCGGCGCAGGTGGCTGTAGGGGTTGCGTATGTGAAAGATTTTGCCGGTTTTCAGGGCTTTGGCGGACATGCGTGGGTGCAAGCATACGTCGGCAGCAAGTGGGTCGGACTGGATGCGGCCTTCAAGAGTGCCGGCTTGGGCGGCTATGACGCCGGCCATATTACCTTGGCTGTGGGCAGTGGAAATCCTGAGGACTTTCTCAACTTGATCAACACGATGGGGCAGTTCAAGATTGAAAAGGTGATAGTCGAAAAGAGATAGCAGAATGACAGCATGGGCTAAAGCCCATCCTACGCGCTATCTAAAACACAATTTGTCATTCTGAGCGCAGCGAAGAATCTCTTATTTTAAGCCGACCAGACCCTTCGCTTCGCTCAGGGTGACAGTTTTGAGATAGTTTCTTATTCAAACTGAATGTCGGTGAGGACGAATTCGACGTTGGTGTTTCCATTGTAGGTATTGAGCTGCGGTTTATAGGCGACGTTGAAGAATTCGTGCTCGAGCAGCTTCTTTTCCAGTTTTCCGAACCTAAATCCGATGCAGCGCACCGCGGCTGTGCTGTCGGTTATCGCAATTTGAAGATGCTCGCGTCCCGAGCCGACTCTTCTTGGCGGAGAGGCCAGGCGGACTCCTTTCGTAGCGAAAATCGGTTTGGGATTACCTTCACCGAAGGGGCCGAGCATTTGCAGCTCGCTAACCATCTCATTTCGAAACTCAGCTAATGGAACCGCCGCATCAATGTCAAGTTTAGCGGACACGTCATTTTCATTCAGGTTTTGTTTTGCGTAGGTTTCGAATTCTGCTGCGAACCGGTCTATTTTTTCGGTCCCGATAGTTATGCCGGCGGCCATTTTGTGGCCGCCGAAGTTGATTAAGTGCTGTGAGCAGGCCCTGATTGCGCTTAGCAAACAAAAACCGTGGATTGAGCGGGCAGAACCCTGAGCGATGCCGTTTTCGGCGGCGCCGGCGTTAATCATAATCGTCGGGCGATAAAATTTATCGACTATTCTCGATGCGACAATGCCTATTACGCCGGTGTGCCAGTTTTCGTTTGCAAGGACGATGCTTTTCCGGTCGGGGTGGTGGAGGTTTCGCTCAACTATCATTTCACAGGCCTGCTTGAATATCTTTCGCTCATATTGCTGGCGCTGTTTGTTTTGCTCTTTGAGATATTCGGCTATTTGCATCGAGCGAATCGGCTTCTCGGATGTTAGCAGCTCCACAGCTAATCGGGCGTGTCCCATCCGCCCTGCGGCGTTTAGCATTGGCGCAAGGCGAAAGCCGATGTGGAAACTATCAAGGCGATGCCCGGTCAGTCCGGCCGATTCAATCAGGGCCTGTATGCCGGAAAGTTTGCACTCCGGCAGTGCCTTTAGTCCGAAGCTCGTCAGCACCCTGTTTTCACCTCTGAGGTCAACAATATCAGCGATGGTTCCCATTGCCGCCAGAGTCGTTGCGTTGAGCATAAATTCACGTAACCTCGGCTCAAGCCTTCGGCCCGGATTGAATTCGTTGGCAATGGCCCATGCTAACTTAAATGCGACCATAGCGCCGGCTGAATCCTGGTTTGGATAGGATTTTTCCAAGGCGGGATGTACGATGGCGACGGCTTTGGGAAACTCGGGGTCAGGCTGGTGATGGTCGGTTATTATCAAATCAAGGCCTAATTGTCCGGTGAGTTCGGCGGAGCTAAATGCCGTAATGCCACAATCGACAGTAACCAGAAGTTTGCTGCCGGATTTTGCCAGTGTCCGGATAGCTTCGGCGTTCAGGCCGTAGCCTTCGTCGATGCGATGAGGGATATAATAATCAACGTCGGCACCGAGGAACGTTAGAAGCTGCCAGAGAATTGCGACGCCTGTAATGCCGTCCACGTCATAGTCGCCATAAACGGTAATTTTTTCCTTGTTTGCAATGGCCTGCTTTAATCGTTGAACCGCCGGTTCGATTCCCGGCATTTGGGCAGGGTCGATAAGCTGCGTCAGTTTGGGCCTTAAGAAAATAGAAGCGCTTTGGGTGTCGGTTAATCCGCGATTGATTAAGACCTGTGCTAAAAGAGGTGAAACCTTCAGCGATTTGGCAAGCTGTGCAGAGTCCGCCCCTGGCGGATCCGGGGGCCGGATTACCCATTGTTTTTTACAATAGCTGTCGAGTTTGGATTGACGCCCGATAGGTGCGAGACGCGTTTTGTTGCGTTCCTGATTTATTTGCATCCGTGCAGAAAATTGCATTTAGAGTTTATCCTGGTCTTTACCTTCCTGATTTGTTATATCACCTGGTGTTTATATAACCCAAGAGGGCTGAGGACTGCAAGGACTATTTTTCAAGTCCTTATACCCGCCAGGCCAGCTTTTTAACACTTCCGTCCTTGTCTTTATTCCCAGCTATAGCATGGAGTGTAAAATCACCACCTTTGGCGGTCAGCTTAGCTTCCACCCATCCGACCGGCTCGGCATCGCTGAAGTTATATCCCACTGCCGGGAGATTGATAAGATGAATCCCTTCGAATTCGGAGAATTTATATTCGTGAGAGTGGCCATATACTATAGCCTTAACTTTGCGAATCGGCTTAATAGTAGAAAAAAGCCGCGGCAAATCCAACAAGTCCCCGTCATCATCTCCCAAAGAATGGTGAAAACAAAGAATTGTGGGAGTGTCGTCGCATTCTTTCAAATAGTTTTCGAGCCACTGCCTTTGCGCTTTTCCTAATAAACCCGGTACTTTATTAACGTAGAAAAGTGAATCCAAAATAATCAAACGGGCAGGTAATTTGTTAACCACTACAATGTGCTTACCTTTAACGGGTTGTTTATCTCCGGGAATTTCATCAAAAACTTTAACAAAGTTGCCTCTGTTATCGTGGTTGCCGAGTGCCATAAAGACTGGTCTTTTTTCGGCAATTGGATTTAATAGTTCCTTAAGATTGGCGTAATCGCCCAATTGGCCTGTCAGGCGAGCTAAGTCGCCGGCAATGGCTACGCCATCCGGTGAAGCAGAGACGATGTCGGGAATGACTTTTTGTAAATTTTGATAGGGAAAGAATCCTCGATAATTGTTGTTAATATCCTCCGGTATATGCGTATCAGCCAAAAGTGCCCATCGAGCAGGCTTTTTTTCATTTTTCTTTAGGCCAGGACTACAACCTGTACCGATAGTAACGAGGGTTCCGACAGCAGCTAAACCGGTTTTAATGAAACTTCTTCTATTCATTGACTTGTAGAAAATCTCTGCCATGATATGAATAAAGGCAAATTGTGTTTTTTTATAGCAGCTCGTCGATTGCGGCGGCGAGGTCTTTTTTGCTGGTTAAGCCGACCCATTTTTTTTGCACCTGGCCGTCCTTGAATAAAATGATGGTCGGTATCGCACTTATGCCGAACTCCATGGCACTGTCGCGGGCGTCATCAGTGTTGAGCTTGCAGATTTTAGCCTTATCTGCATATTCGTCTGCGATTTCCTGGATAAGTGGAGCTATCATCTTGCAGGGACCGCACCAGGGCGCCCAGAAATCAACCAGCACCGGTACATCAGAACTATGAACAGTCTGGTCAAAGGTAGCATCCGTCAACTCAATTACATTACCAGCCATTACTTTATCCTTTCAACCAAGATTTCGTAGAAAATTACCGCCCGGCCATATCGCCGGGTTATTTGGTCGTCATAATACCTGAATAGCTCGCCGGCGTCAATAGAAAAGTATTTTTACGATATATATGGAATTTGGTTATGGAAATCCGAAGCACGAAATTCGAAATACGAAACAAATTTAAATGACAAAAATCCGAGATTCAAAACGTTTTAGTCATTTAGACATTTGAATTTTGATATCGTTTCGGATTTAGAATTTCGGATTTAGAATTTCTACTACCATCCGCCCGGCTGGAGCAGGTCGCTGAC
>CAYTND010000196.1:0-4989 GCA_964438965.1 uncultured Pirellulales bacterium | reverse complement strand
GTGGTCGTCGGCGCGGAAGGGTCCGAACTTTTACCTTGGCCGAATGCCTGGAAAATAAAGGGCGTTTTATACCCGCATTTGAAGAAATTGTCCAGGCACTCTGCTCCGAACGCACCTGGGTCATGCCTGCTCACGACCGGGATCTTACTAACTTTAATGGAACAAGCATAGACATTGACCTCGGCTCTTCTACGTTTTCCTGGTCACTGGCTACCGCCGATTATCTGCTGGCAGATAAGCTGAGTCCCGAAATTCGTCGGCTTATCCGCGACAACTTAAATCGGCGTATCTTTGGACCGTACCGGGATATGGTGCATGGAAAACGCAAAAAGAACTGGTGGATGACCGGAACCAACAACTGGAACGCCGTATGCCTCGCTGGTGTAACCGGCTCGGCGATGGCCGTTATCGACTCATCTCGTAACCGTGCCTTTTTTATAGCTGCTGCAGAAAATTATTCACAAAACTTCCTTGATGGATTCACCTACGACGGCTACTGCTCTGAAGGTCTTGGCTATTGGAATTATGGCTTTGGCTACTATATCATGCTCAGCGAAATGATTTATCAGGCTACCAGCGGTAAAGTGGACCTGCTACAAAACAACAAGGCAAAAAAAGCCGCCACTTTCGGCGCAAATATCGAAATCATCAATGGTATCTATCCCGCCTTCGCCGATTGTTCCATCAGCGCCCAACCCAGTTCAAAGCTGATGTATTTTCTCAGCCGTCGCTTGGGTTTTGCTTTGCGTTCCTGGGAACAAATCGATCCTGTCTCTGCCGGTGGCTCATTGTATCAAAGTATGATGTATTCCTTTGCCAATTCCGCTTCCCGCGCATTACCTAAGCAAGGTCCCTCTCGGGACCCCGGCATCCGGTCATGGTTTGACCAGGCTGGTGTCCTGATTTCCCGGCCGGGTCTGAATTCGTCCTCCCGTCTGGCTGTTGCCCTCAAGGGCGGCCACAATCAGGAACATCACAACCACAACGATGTCGGCTCCTTCGTCGTAGTATTGGACGATAAGCCACTGTTGCTTGATCCCGGAGGGGAAGTTTATACCGCCCGCACATTCAGCTCTCGCCGCTACGAAAGCAACGTCCTTAATTCCTTCGGCCATCCCGTCCCCGTCGTCGCGGGTAAATTGCAGAAAACCGGTAAGCAAGCCCAAGGCCGCGTGATTAGTCGGAACTTTACCGATAATACAGACACACTGGTCCTGGATATTTCTTCGGCCTACGATGTGTCGGAACTCAGAAAGCTCGAACGTAAGTTTGTTTATTCCCGCATCGGCAAAGGTTCTTTAAGTGTAACCGACGAAGTTACTTTCTCCCAACCTTGCGATTTTGGTACGGCCTTGATAACCTTTGACAGTTGGAAACAATCTTCTCCTGGTTCTCTGATAGTCTATGATTCCCAAAAGTCGCTGCATGTGGACATAAAAGTCACCGGTGCCGACTTCGAAATCCAGCCGGAAACTATTCAGGAAGATGTCAGCGCCCGAAAACAACCCACCCGATTGGGCATCAAACTGACCCGACCTGTAACGAATGCAGTTGTTTCCCTGACAATCACCCCTGCTAACATAAGTAATGGTTCTGATTAAAGCTTTGGCCGGACACTGACGAGAAGCTGATTTTTTAAGGTTATTAGTAAGTAACAGATGTTCAGGCGAGAGTGTCTTAATCATCTGATCATTCCAGGGCTGGGCAGGCTGCAACATCTCCTTGATCGCTACAAGGAGTTTTTCAACCAACACAGGCCACATCAGGGTATTGGGAATTGCATCCCGGAACAACTCGGTCACCAGATGGGTGACAAGGCACAGGATGTTGATAGTAACTCGGTGCATACGAGTGATATACGGTGTCACGAATTCCTGGGTGGTTTTGTTGTCATCTGATCAAATTACCCTCGGCTCATCCGAGTTGAAAGCCTTCGCAACCACTGGCTACCCAGATATGAGTTTTTGTACCCTACGCCTTGCTAAGGGGCCGGAAATATTGGGTCCCAGGCTTTGCTGATATCCCTGAGTCGCTTGACCACATCGTCGGGCATCAAGCCGCGGGTATCCGGTGCACAATTCAACAAATAGTTAGATCGCCTGTTGGTCAGTGGAATCAACATGGTATTGACAATGTAATCTACACTTCGATTCACAGCAATGCCCTTGGGCTTCCAGAACCAACCGGCTTCCTGGATCTTGTCGCAGACTTCTGATGGATTGGTATTTCCGGTCGGAGGTAATTTGTGGCTGTAGGGATATTCATAGGAGTAGATATCGGTTTGGGAAAATTGCGTACTGTTGTTGGCAATAACAATACAGTTAGGCTGAATGGAATGGACATGGGCTTTGATTGATTCCCAATCGCCCGGCTTGAGGCCACCGTTGTGTGCTCCGAATTGGTCCACCCATAATACGGAAACGTCGCCATAGCCGGTAAGCAGTTCGGTAAACTGGTTTTTAATAAAGGCCACGGCATCGCCCTTGCCTTCACTATAACCCTCGATGGGAAGTGTCTGGTAGTCGGCCCACTTTTTGTTCCACAGAGGAAAACAATAATAGAAGCCGATCTTTATATTTCGTTTACGAAATGCGGTACAGAATTCCTGTACCAGATCACCTTTGCCGTTCTTATAGTTTTTCAACATGGTGACATCATGATCGGTATAGGCACTATCCCACAAGCACCAACCTCCGGTATGCTTGACCGTCAGCACCGCATACTTCATGTGCGCCGCTGCCGCTGCGGCAGCCCATTGGCCGCAGTCCAGGGCTACAGGATTAAACAGCAATGGATATTCTCTGCCAGTCGCCCATTCGCCTTCAATATAGGTAGCCATATTGAAGTGAATAAACATACCAAACTTCAAGTCCAAAAACGATTTCTGCAGTGAATCAAGATTCCTGCCATAACCTGAAGGTGTCGTTGTAGAAATACAAAGTAGTGCAGCAACAAGATATATTGTTTTTGGGATTCGTAGATTGATCATGCCCAGCACATCCGGCCACATATTGGCGTGGAGCCGCTTGTGTTCGTCAAGCTTCTCTGCACGAAGTTCAATGACATTGCTATAGCGTTTCATTTTTACCTCCTAAAAGACGATATGGAACCGTCAAGGTGTCCGGTTGAGCAGGCATAGCATTGAAAAATGTATGGACTCGGTCAGATGTTGATATCATGCTCGCCCAATCGCAGGGGATATTTCCCGAATTCACGAACCAGTTTTACAATATAATCATATGTATGTCCTGACACATGGCTGCTCACTGAGTGATCGGATTGAAAGATAAATCCACCGCCTTTGGCGGCATTGAGTTTTCGTAAGACTTCCTTACGAATCAACTCCTGATCCCCGGTCTCCCAGATCTGCATGTTACTGTTGCCACAGAAGGCGATGCGATGGCCATACTGCCTTCTTAATTCCACGGCATCCATATTGGCCTTGGCTTCCAGGGGATTGTACGCATCAATGCCGATCTCAATATAGTCGTTGAATATGGAATTGACATTCCCGCAGCCATGATAAATCACGGGCAGCTTATGCTCATGACAGAGCTCTGTCATGGCCCGGACCCAGGGTTTAAACCAGGTGCGCCAATAATCAGGCGAGAAGAATAAATTGTTCCGATAGGCCACGTCACCCCAAATCACCATGCCATCCAGGAGACCGTTTGCAGCCTCGATCTCGGCTTTCAAACAGTCCAGGTAGAACTGCCCGATGCGATTGACGGCACGGCCCATGCGCTCCGGATATAGACCCATCCAAAGCAGGTTATTTGCCGGACCCACGAGACGGGTTAGACACTCGGAACACTCGATCATGCTGCCGTATACAGGGAAATCAGGTCGTAATTTCTTGACGGTTTCAATCCAGGGGGGTGAGTTGCGTTCAAAACCGTCTCCTACACCGGCGATCTGATTGTCTCCTGCAGCAAAATACCGTTTCCGGTCATAGGGATCGTCAAATTCACAATGCTCCAGTTTTTCCAGGGTATCTACATCCCACGCTATGAACTCAGGCATGGGCAAATCAAACTTTTTGCGGATAACCGCGCCAAAACCCGTTTTTACTACGACCTCGGACATATCCTCTCGAATCGTCTCAAACGGTTGGATCTTGGGATCCATATTGGGGAGCGTAACTGTCCAATCCAGATCGTAGTAGGTGTAGGGATTCGCATCATCCGGCAGGTTCAGTTCCTTTTTCCAGCGTTCCACAAAACCGCCCCAAAAGAAGTCGCTGATGGGGACTCGGTCAGGTTCTTGGTGGGATAACGCCCTGGCCATACGTTCTAGCTTCTTCTGGCAATTGGAGGTTCGTTTCATAAGGAGTCTGATTATAGGGCATGGTAGAGCCGCGTTCAAGACGTAGGGTACATTTATTCATACAGGGCTCGAATGACAAAATCTAACCACTTGCCAAATCAGTTACTTATGTTATCCTTTGGATTAAAAGCATACAAGCTCTATCTGGAGGATAGTGTGGGCTTGTCGCGCACACATCGGGCCACTATAAGACCGTTGCGTTACCAATACATGTTTCTAAAAAAACAGACCCGTACTCGTAACAATTCACCCGGGCATTGAAAACATTGCTAGATTTTAACTTTTTTATAAATCACTGATGATAAAGAGCTTATGGAATGGGCGTTCTCGCGGAATTGACGGATAAGGGGCTGTGCGGTTGTAGGTTGGTTGTATGCCGCGATTGACCTTCCGAGGCTGGCGGGACCGGTCCAGACCTCTTGCGATCTTGCTATAAGAAAGGGCAGGAAAACGAGGCCGCGACTTGGGCAGTGGAATCTGGCCGAAGCCCTCCGCAATATTATCAGCCAAGGCAAAAGCTGGAGAAAAATAAAGCATTACAGCCGGTGGTAAATATCTTAATATTGTTCGGCTCATAGTCTGGACTCCAATCGCTAAGGAAATGCGGCGATGGCCCGAGCGATTTTGCGGCGGTACGTGTCGTATGCATCGGCCATATCGCCT
>CAYTND010000195.1:0-4993 GCA_964438965.1 uncultured Pirellulales bacterium | reverse complement strand
GCAACAGTAACAGCTATATTCACATCCAGTAAGAGGTCGATACTACCGCCTGCACCTGCGTCGCCAGTCGCATTAGCTTCGGAAAATTCGACAGATTGCGCCTCCGTTTTAGAATCTGCCTGCTCAGCTTCAGCTGTCTCTGCCATATTTTGGTTTCCTTAAAAATTGGTTATTGGTTAATTAACCACTCACTACTTAGTACTCACCATTTACCCTGTATCAGCAAGCAGCTCTGTAATTACCAGTGCGTGCTTGCCGGCTAATTTTGCAGGTCGGCCGAGAAGAGCCGTTCGGCCGCTTGTTATCAATTCGATAGGTTCATTAACTTTTTTATCAAGTAACAATATGTCGCCCACCTCAAGACTCATTATCTCTTCAAGAGTAAGCACCATAGAAGCCAGTTGGGCTGTAATACACACAGGCATTTGCTGTATATGGCCAAGGATTGCTTTTGAAATATCTTCGGCAGAGAATCCGCCAACAGTCTGTTCGGCTTTGCCCACAGCAGTTTCCAGCTCGCTGCAGAGTATTAAAATGTAAGCTTCAGAGCTTTTTTCCTGGTCGGTTTTCTTGACGTCAAAAGTAATCTTGCAGATTTCTTCCGTGCCTTTTAGTTCGAGAGGAAAGAGTCTTCGGACAATATTCTTGGCCGGCTGGAAGTCCCAAATTTTCTGAGAAAACACCTCAATAAGGACAGAGAGCATGTCCAACAAAAGCGATTCTTCCAATTGCGATAGGTCCCTTCCTGAATCCTCTTCTTCGGATTCAGGGTCACCAAGCAATTGTGTCGCCCAGACGAATGCAGTTTTGGTGGGTATGCTAATGAGTCCACAGGGATGGCTCTGGTCGGTGCCGAAAGCAAGATAATAATCATCCTGCCCGCTCTCCATAGCCTGGTCAACAAGTTCAGCAGCAAAATGCTGCTTTGTCGAAACAACTGTGACATCGAACTCGCTGTGGCAAAAGTCAACGAATTTTACAGTCATCGCTTTGGCTACCTTTTTTGTGAAATTGTCGAGTTTATTGAGCTGCTTGCGATCAAAATAGTGAGGCTTGTTCCAATTGTACTCCGTCGCCTCTATAGCTGTAGTATCTTCCATTGGGCCGGACCCAACAGCAGTTAGGAGCTGTTGTATTTTTTCCTTGCTTAAATTGTTAGCTGCTCTGCTCATTGGACAGCGAATTCCTTAAATAGAATGCGCTTGACTTTGGGTTTGGAATCAGGAAAAAGCTTTTCGTTAAAAGCATCGAGTACCTGTGACTGGATACGCTTGAGACTACTGTCTCCTCTGATATCATCAAGACCTAAACTCGCCAGGTAAACAGTAAGCCAGTTTGTCAAGATTGGTTTTTTCTCATCAAGAAAAGCAGTTCCTTTCTTTTCATCCACCTCGGAACTTACTTCAAGTGTTAAAGATGCCCGAACATAGCGTGTTACGTCGGCCACATCGAGATTTGCCACAACGGGCTCCAAATGATAATACCAGCTTTTTTGAGAACCATCTGCCGAACCCTTCGCTTCCAGCTTCTCTACCTGAGCGGACTGGTCCTGTTCGGAAGCACCGGACGTTTGAGATGTGCCGGAGCCGGCAAACAATCGACCGAGAGTGAAACCAGCACCGGCGAAAACCAACAATACAACCGCTAATATTATCTTCGGCAGGAGCCGACCTATCAAAGACTTCTTATCACCCGCTTCGGACTTTTTGGTTTCTTGCTTTTCCGGCTTTTCCTTCTTTTCCTGCTGTTTTGTTTCATCTGCATCTGCCATTTGGCGCTCCTTTCGTCATCCTGAGGCGAAGGATCTGGTCAGCGACGAAGATGAGATTCTTCGCTGCGCTCAGAACGACAAGTCGTTTACCATAAAAACATTTTAATCATGCCAACTGCAGGCAACCCTGTCTGCGATAGCGATGTATCCTATCCCGCAGCGTTCGGTCACTGATGCCCAAGACCTTTGCGGCCTTGGTCTGGTTGCCTCCTGTCTGGCGTAAAGTATCCAAAATTGCCCGTCTTTCCACCTGTTCAAGCGATACCCCTCCGAGGTCTGTTTTCGTCCCTCGTCGCTCGTCTCTCGTCTCTTGTTCGACGGATGACGGGCGACGGACGACGGACGACGGACTCTCCTGTGGAAGTGGTTGTAATTCATCAAAGAGCCAGGAGACATCAGCTAATGACAGTGTCTGTCCAACTCCCAAAATCAACGAAGTTCGTACAACATTTCGCAATTGGCGGACATTTCCGGGCCAGTGGTATTTGGCAAAAATGTCCATCATGGCAAGGTCAAGCCTGGCGATACGACGCTGTACTTCGCGAGTGTAAAGGTTGACAAAATACCACACGAGGTCATATAAGTCATCTTTGCGTTCTCTGAGAGGACAGGCCACTAATCTTACGCCGCTTAACCGATAATAAAGGTCCTGACGGAACCGTCCCTGCTGAACTTCCTGTAATAAATCCTTATTTGTAGTACTTACTATTCGAACATCGACTCTAACACTTTCATTTCCGCCAACCCGTTCAAAATCCTGCTGCTCGAGCACTCGCAACAGCTTGGCCTGAAACCTTATGGGCGTTTCAGCGATCTCATCCAGGAGCAAAGTTCCACCGTGCGCCATTTCGAAACGGCCTTTGCGCTGAGCGTAGGCACCGGTGAAGGCACCTTTTTCATGACCGAACAGCTCGCTTTCGAGGAGCGAATCACTTAATGCAGCACAATTGATTTTGACATACGAAGCCTGTGCTCTTTTGCTTTTTTGATAGACAAGATAAGAGAGCAGCTCCTTGCCTGTGCCACTTTCACCACTTATTAAAACCGGTGCTGAGGTGGGAGCGATTCTTTTAGCCAATTCGACGGTTTGAATGAGCTTCGCACTTCTGCCCACAATCCTATAAAGGCAGCGGGTGTCCTCGTGAGCCGAATCTATCGTTGAGACGCTGTGGTTAGGCAGGAAAGTATCCAACAGGGTTTCTATTCTTTCACAGTCGAGCGGCTTGATTAGGAAATCGCAACAGCCCTGTCGAACGGCCCTGACTGCCGTCTCAATAGTTCGCTGCCGGTTTTGGCGGCTACAGCTTTGGGCCTTTGTCATCATAATAACCGGTAGTTCCGGCCAATTCGCCTTGATTTTCTCAAGCAGCTCAAAACCATCCTGCGGTCGTCTGGACAAGTTTGCCCGCCGGTTTATTCTGTCACCGGTGAATACAAGGTCGCAACTACCTTTGTTAATAAAGTCAATCGCACTGTCTTTATCGCCGGCAAGATGCCCGCGTATTCCTTTTCGAGCCAATATCTCAAGCATAAACCGAGCCAGCTCAGAGTCGTTATCAGCTATCAATACATTCGCGATATCTTCCTGTTTACCCCCGCCAGCGACAAACGGGGGCTTGCCATTGCTGAGGTTGTTTATTTCGGCCTTACTCACTTGAAGCGTACTCCTTACAATCTACCGTTTGTGTTCTGCAATTAACTCACGTGGTTTGTCTGTTAGGTACCAATCGAGCAATTTGCTCCGGGCTTCGGCTAATTCCTTCCACGGCGAATTTGGGTACTCTATAATTACTTGTCCGTACGTCTTTATTGCCGTGGGCGGGTCGTCATTCCGCAGGCAGTTGCCTATCTGAAATAAGATCCAGTCTCTGTCCTGAGCTGGGCCGACGTCATCCGGACTTTTACGTTTAAGAGCTTCCCGGTAAAATATTGCAGCTTCCTTTAGATTTCCGCTGAGAAACAAGGTCTCTCCCAGCTCAAAAGAGTTGCGCAGATTGTCAAGATGCTGCGAGAGGTTCTTGAGTAATTGTAAAGTTTTGTCGGTTATCGGCCCGTATGGCAGTTTGGGTTCGATTTCCTTTTTCTCTTGTTCTTTCGTCTCGGATACAGCTTCATTAGGCTCATCTATCAGCACCACCTTTGGGACGACGACAGGCTCAAAGATTTCCTTCCGGTTCTCAAATTTAATAGAGCGAATTTGCTCTATCATCCTCTTAAGCTCATCCTTTGTTCCTTTATCCTTTTCGTCTTTAGCAACGCTAAGCTCAGCCCGCCACAATTGTCGTCTGAAGTCATTATTTGGGTCCGGCGGAGCAAGAAAAGTGCTCTGCGGCGATTTTTGGCCAACCGCAGCAGCGGAGTAAGCCAGAGAACAGAAGACAGAAAACAGAAGACAGAAAATCTGACATCTGAATTCCAATAACCAATAACCGATAGACTTCTTCTTTTTCATTATCATTACCATCGACCAAAAAGAGCTAATGCTGCATCGTCATACTTTTTCTGCCGGTTATAAGCGGCTGCCAGCAGCTTTAAGGCTTTTTGCTTTATCCGGGCTGATACTGCCGAATCCAAAAGCTGCAAACAAACAGAGACGGTTTGAGAGTTTTGACCAAGTTTCAAACAAACCCCGGCTAATTCGAGAGCTACTTCGTGCGCCAAAGGTCCGGGGGCGGCGCTAATAAGAATTTCCGCTAACTTCTTGTGGGCAAATTCCAAATCTCCTTTAGCGATATAGCAGTTGACTAACTCAAAAGATACCCTGGTTTTCAACTGGGAGTCAGGCAGATATTCGACAATGTCACCAAGTGATGAAATAGCTTTATCGGGCAAGCCCATAAAACGTAGAACCCTGCCCTTGAGCATTAATATCTCGATAGATTCCTTCTTCGAGAACTGCCAGGGGTGTACACCCTCTAATAATGCAAGAGCTTCGACGAAATGCTCCAGTTGTATCTGTGTTTCAACTAAAGCGGAGACAGTCTGCACATATCTTTCTCTGGTAAGACGCCCTGCCGGTCCGCTTAGGGCGTATTGAAAAGCAAGTGAGGCCTGCTGCAGCTTTCCTAATGCCAGGTTGGTCTTGCCGAGGAGAAAGTAGGCAAAGTAGAAGTCCGCATCTGTGCGGTCTTTGGCGAGATTGAGGTATTGAGTCAGCCATTTGGCGGGTCGGCAATGGGCCGCTGCCGTTGCCGGACGGTGTGCGGTGCGTACATCCCTGAC
>CAYTND010000194.1:0-5000 GCA_964438965.1 uncultured Pirellulales bacterium | reverse complement strand
TCCAAGTTCGGTCGCAGTTCGATCCGCATGATTCTGGAACGGCTTACGTTTTTGGCCAGCAGAGCATTTTGTGCTTTTTCGAAATTCAGACGTTTCATGCGGGCTTCTGCGCTTGCTAAGGGCATTTGTATCTCGAAGCGGGTGTTGCCCTGCGGTCGCCATAGAAGATTCTGGATGTTGGCCGGGTCTATCCGCCTGCGCAGAACGGTTATCATTCTCTGCGCCAGGTCTTTTTTTTCCACTTCTTTAAGACCGTGGGTGTCGATTTCATAAATAAGACTTGTCCCGCCTGCAAGGTCTATTCCGGGCATTAAGGTCTTGTTTGGTGGATATAAAGTCCAGGCTGCAAGGACCACTAAGACAATAATTAAAACTATTTTCCACGTCAGATTCTTACTCATAAATTCCTCGTATTTCATATAAATCCGAAGCTCGAATATCGAAATCCGAAACAAATTCGAAATTCAAATGCCGAATGTTCAAAACATTATCCAACCCGTTTTGAATTTCGTATTTCGGTCATTTGTATTTGTTTCGTATTTCGTATTTCGTGCTTCGTATTTCGTATTTAGTTCGTGGTTTGTAGTTTATGAACTATGAACTCACAACTATGAACTATTTATCTTTCGACACATTCCTGCCGATTGCTGAAGATGCAATTTTTATTTTTGTATTATTCGACTCATCAACTTTCAGCGTAATCTCATCGCCCTTAATATCGACAACGGTTCCGATAATCCCGCCGATTGTTCTGACTTTATCGTTTTTTGACAGGGTTTGGACCATTTGTTTGTGCTGCTGTTGTTTCTTTCGAGGCCCTCTAAAAAGAATGAGGTACATCACTACAAAAATCAAAATAAATGGGATGTATTGCATTAGAGGAGACCTTGGTGACGGAGTTTGTTGTGCCGGACTGTCGGGGTCGGATGCAACCGTTGTCGTTGTTGTGGTATCCTCCGCGGTGACCGGCTCCCCTGTGATAGCAGAAGGCGCCTCGGTGGGTTCTGCTTGTGCCAATATCCATACATTGTTCATTTTCGTTTTCCTTTAATGACTGGTTATTATATTACTCAACTTGGCTGGGTTTTATGCAACTCATTTATTTACAGTGCTTAAAGTTTAGAGTGCCTAAAGTGACAGCTCTGCTGTCATTCTGAACGAAGCGCAGCGAAGTGAAGAATCTCTGTTTTGTTGGCCAGATCCTTCGGCTTCGCCTCAGGATGACACCTACGTGTCACTTTAGTTCACTTAGTATTATTTCAAATTTCGCCGGCAATTTATGCCATAGGCAAAATCAGTCAACTTGAGTATATTATTCGCAAGATGTTAGATTATCAATAATCAATAGTCAATAATATTGTCGTCCCCGCGCAAGCGGGGTCAATAGTCAATTCTTTCTGCCCAGTCGGCAAATTCGTTTCTCTTTATGGCCTGTCTTATTTGGGTCATTAGCCTCTGATAAAACGTTAGGTTGTGCAGGGAAACTAAGATTGGGCCGAGCATTTCTCCCGAATTAAAGAAATGTCTTAAGGCGGCCCGGCTGAAATTCCTGCAGCAGTAACAGTCACAATCGGCTTCAATCGGCCTGGCGTCGTTTATATGTACATTGTTCCTCAGTCGCAAGGGGCCTTTTTCCGTAAAAGCAAAGGCGTTTCGTCCGTTTCTGGTTGGCAGTACACAATCGAACATATCCACACCGGCCTTGACGGCGGCGATAATATCCGCTGGTGTGCCGACACCCATAAGGTAACGGGGTTTATCCTGCGGCAAAAGCTGCATTGTATGAGTAACAGTTTTTATCATATTCTCGTGCCCTTCACCTACACTCAAACCGCCGATAGCATATCCGTCGAAACCTGTCTTGACAAGCTCTGATGCGCAGTATGTTCGCAATTCGAGGTCTATTCCGCCCTGGACGATGCCAAAAAGCAGTTGGCTGGGATTAGTATGCGCCTGTTTAGCACGCTTTGCCCAGAGGATGGTTCTATCGACAGCTTTTTTAAGCTGTGGTGTGTCGATGGGAAACGGGGTGCACTGGTCGAAGCACGTTATTATATCGGCAGCCAGCCGATTTTGAATTTCCGTTGCGATTTCAGCGTTTATGTATATTTTTGCCCCGTCAATATGGCTGGCAAATTCAACGCCGTCGTCGTCGATTTTTGTCAGTGGGCTTAGAGAAAACACCTGGTATCCGCCGCTGTCTGTCAGTATCGGGCCGTCCCAGGCCATAAATTTGTGAAGTCCGCCGAGCTTTTCGACTGTCTCAACCCCCGGTCTGAGCAGCAAGTGGTAGGTATTAACCAGAATTAGTTTGGAACCGGTTTCTTTGAGCTGCTGCGGCGTGATACCTTTTACCGCCCCGGCGGTCCCGACGGGCATAAAAGCAGGGGTTTCGACCTTTCCATGCGCGGTCGTCAATAATCCAAGCCTGGCTGCCGAGTGGGAATCTGTATGGAGAATTTGGAAGTTACTCATATTAATAAACACTAATAATTTTCGAGCCTGGATAATAATAGGAAAGTATCTGCTTTGCGTTTTTACCTTGTCTTGCCATACCCTGAGCGCCGCATTGGCACATTCCAACGCCGTGGCCCCAGCCTCTGCCCGATGAAAATTCCCATTTATCACCCCTTTTTGCGATTTGGCAGATGGCGCTTCTCAATTTTCGTCCGGTCGGGTCGATTGCCAAACGAAAGTCCTCAGCTCTTAGAAAATCACTTTTGCCGTTTGAGCCGGAGAGCTTAACTTTAGTCAGTCGAGAAAATTCTGCATCCTCATAATCACTTTGTTCGGTAGGTTCAATGTTTGTGATTTCCCCGAGCTGTTTTAGATTTGGATACCTTCGTAACAGCCTGGTTATAACATAAGTATTATCGAATTGAATCAAGGGCCAGAAGAAAAATTTCGGTTTGGCCACGTTCTTACAATAGGGGCAGGGCACGCCGATTAGCGGTTCGAAGGAATCGCCGAAGACATTTTTGCTGTTTTCGGTATGGCCGCCACAGATTGAGCTATAGTAGGTGGGAAAGATGTTTTCAGTGCCGTCGGTTTGTTTACAGACCAGGACCTGGCCTTTTGTTTGATTGACGATGTTCCATATCTGAGTGGACTCGGCGCTGACGCCGCGATAGACTTGATGTGCCGCTGTTTTTTTCATGTCCCATTTGCGATTGCCCCCGAACCGCTTTTTGATGTAGAAGCAATAGGTCCTTGCAGCGATTGCCTGGGCTTTGAGCGCCTCCGGCTCCCAGTAGTTAGGCATCTCGGCACCTACTACGCCGGCTAAATACGCCTCAGGCGGAACCAGGTTAATCGCGTCGAAAGAACCGCCGTCGGGATTGATTATCAGCTTTAGTTTGCCGCGATAACCGTTACCGTTCAGTTTGAAGATGTACGGCTCATCCGGGAAAATAATTACCTCATCGTTCATAAAGGGCCGACCCCCGATGGTGATTTCCCCGTTAATTAACTGGATGCTTATCGGCGCATCGATTTGGTCAAAGCGGGCTGTTGGGAGCTGTGTTTGCAGGTTGGGGTCGTCAGTAATGCTGAATGACGATTCAATTTTCAGCGTGCAGGCTTCGACATTGTCCAGCAGCAGGACTCTTACCCAAAACTGCGGTTCGATGTCCATCTGGGGAGTTGGCGTTATTAGTTTGCGAGTCTTACAGCCGTTCAGAGTAATCAGTAAAAGTAAAATGGCCGCAAGATAATGTAGAACTCTTAATTCTAAATTCTTAATTCTAAATTCTCAATTCTAAATTAGTCCAGGCTTCGCAGTGATAATCCAAGGTTTGTGAGCGCTTTATTGATTTCGTTCAGGCTTGTTACGCCGAAGTTTTTAACGCCCAGAAGCTCAGCCTCTGTTTTGTGTATCAATTCACCGATTGTGTGAAGATTGAGCTTTTGCAGGCACTTTCGAGCGCGCACCGACAATTGGAGGTCATCTACAGATTTGTTCCTGAGACCCTCATCCTCGTCCATGATGACAGTGCCATCGGAGATTTCTGCTGAAGGAAGCTGCTTTTCATCCAGAGCCATCCCGAGAATCAAACCTTTCGGTTCGAGGATGGTCTTGATTTCCCTAAGGGAGGTTTCACCAAAGTTCTTATAAGATAACAGCTCCGCCTCGCTGATGTTAAGAAGGTCGCCGACCGTATCTATTCTCATCTTTTTCAGGCAGTTTCTGCTGCGCACCGACAGCTCAAAATCAGAAATCGGCGTTTCAAGAATCTGGCTTTTGCGGGTCTTTTTCTTTTCTTTTTCCTCATCGTAGAACATTGTTTTTGAGCTTTCGATGTCTTTGCTGAACAGGATTGCTCTTTGGTGATTCGGATGAGTCTCCAGGACCATATCGACATATTTCGCAGCTTTGTCGTACTGGCCGCTGTCTTCGTAGAGCACAGCTAAATTCAGCAGGGCATTTATGTGAACCGGCGAGCTTGAAGCAATTTGTCTGTAGTAATCAATAGCTGCTTCTTCATCGCCGGATAAATCACAGCGAAAGGCCAGATGGAAAAGGGCCCTTTGATGCTTGGGGGACAATTCCAGGGCCGTTTTATAATCGTCCATTGCCTGTTCGTAAAGCCCCTGCGCTTCCTGAAGATGGCCAACCTGGTAATGGTATTCGGCGCTTACGTTCTCGAAATTTTTACAGGCTTTCAATTCCTTGGCTGCGGCCTCGAAATTCCCTGCGTGGCGGTATGTGGCGGCCTTTTCCAGTGTTATGCTCAACGTGTCGGCCTCGTAACCGAGACTGTTTTGCAGGTTTTCGATTGCCTTCTCGAATTCGCCTATCCGGCGAAGCGCAAAAGCTAAGTATATGAATTTTTCTTTGCAGTCATTGGCTTTTTGCAGTTTCTCTACCGCTTCGGCGTTTCTGCCTAATATAAAAAGCCCGATGCCAGCCGCCAGACGAGCTTTCTGTCCGCTTTTAGCCATATTTGACTCTACCTGTTCACCGAATTTTAACAAGTTGGCCTCGCCGGAATGGAAAAACT
>CAYTND010000193.1:0-5024 GCA_964438965.1 uncultured Pirellulales bacterium | reverse complement strand
ATAGGCGAGCCGGACGTTGATTTTGAAAATATAGAGATGCCGGCTGAAGGGCCGCTGAAGTTTGATTTTGAGGTCGAAGTGCGCCCTGACTTTGACTTGCCGCAGCTCGAAGGCATTCCGGTAACCAGGACAAAACTGGAAGTTTCCGACGAGCAAATCGACAGAGAGATTGAGCGACTACAAAGATGGTCGGGTATATGGACACCGCGTAAGGATGGAGCTGTTGAGCCCGATGACCAGATAATTGCCGATGCCCTTATTAAGGCCGAGGGCATCGAAGAAGAACAGAAACTCGACAACATCGAGATATACGTAAGGCAAAATGGTTTTATTGGAGAAATCCCGGTTGAGAAGCTCGACGAATTACTGGCAGGCGCCAAAGCTGGCCAAACCAAACAGATAAGCGTCGATGTCCCGAAGACATATTTCAGGGAAGAATATCGCGGCAAAAAGGTGGATATCCAAATCGACATCAAAGATATCAAATGGCTCAAGCCCGCCGAGTTAGACAAAAACTTCCTCACGAGACTGGGTATCGAAGATGAAAACGAGCTGCGGGAAAAAACCGAGGATTCCCTGCAGAGCCGATTAGAGACACAAGCTCGAACCCAAATGAGCGAGCAGATTTATGAGTATTTGCTCGATAACACTAATTTCGACCTGCCGTTAGACGTTGTTGCTGCGCAGGCAAAGACGCTGCTGCAAAGGCAATATACGAATCTGATGATGCGTGGACTGTCCCGCGAGCAGCTCGAAGAGCAGATGGGGCAGCTTCAAGCCGGCAGTGAAGAACAAGCCAGGAAACAGCTAAAAACATTCTTTATTATGGACAAAGTTGCCGATAAGCTCGAGATTGATGCCAGCGAAGAAGAGATTAACGGCCATATCGCCCAGATAGCCATTCAGCGAGGACAGCGCCCTGAAAGAATGAGAGAGGATATGGAACGTAATGGCTCGTTAGCTCAGTTCAGGTTAGAGGTACGCCAAAATAAGTGTATCGCCAAACTGCTTGAGACAGCAAAAATAACGGAAAAAAAGTCCGAAAAGAAAGCCCAAAAAGCCCGAAAAACCACTAAGAAATCGGCGAAAAGAACCGCTGAAAAACCAGCCGGGGCCGAGAAAAAACAACCCAAAAAACGCAAAAACAACAGTTAGACGCCCTTGGAAACTCCGTAATGGGGAATAATATATTACAAAAATGGCGTAAAACAAGAGAATCAGTGAGTAAAAATATCCGATAAAAACGTATCCGCTTGACGAAACACGAGTTGTAAAAAAATACGAACTTCATAAAGGAAGCAATGAATGTCTATTGAACATCGTGCAGGAAACATTGTGAAGGGCTCCCATTTCGCGGCTTATTGCAAAACAGGACCCCAAAGTATGGATGTGTACAATCAATACGGCCAGTATCAGCGCTACCGCCAGATGAGTCTGGACGATATGTTGTTAGAGAACCGGATTGTGTTTTTGATAGGGGAAATATCGTATGAAAGGGCTGCTGAGGTAATTATGAAGATGCTGTATCTGGACAATCTCAAGCGTAAGAGTGAAATCAGCTTGTATATCAATTCCCCGGGCGGCAGCGTTGACGATACGATGGCTATTTATGATACGATGCGCTTCATCGGCTCGCCGGTAGCAACCTTCTGCATCGGAAGAGCTCAGTCCGGTGCTGCCATAATACTGTCAGCCGGCACAAAAGGCAAACGGCACGCCCTTGCACACGCCAAAATTATGCTTCACCAGCCCTGGGGCGGTGTCAGCGGCCAGGCAGCCGACATTAAGATACAGGCCGAAGAAATACTCAAAGCCAAAGTTATGATAAACGAAATTCTTGCAAGACACACCGGCCAGCCGGTCGAAAAAATCGCCGCTGAGACTGAAAGAGACAGATATATGACTGCCGATGAGGCTAAACAATACGGCCTTATCGACGAGGTGCTGCGCGAAGAAGATAAAGACAAAGATGACAAAGATAAAGACAAAGAGAAAGATAAAAAAGAAAAGGAAAAAAAGAACAACAAAAAGAAAAAAGACGGTAAATAGTTTAGTGAATGGTGAGTAGAATGAGTGAACTAAATCCGCCGCGGCGGATAAAGTGCCTAAAGTCTTGCCTGCCGGCGAGCAGGGAGCTAAAGTGAGCTAAAGTTAGAAAATAATCCACAACTTTAGGCACTTCAAACTTTAGGCACTTTAGACACTTTTTTGATAACCAATTAACCATATTGTGGTTTTTCGTTTTTAAGTTTAAGTTTTTAGTCTTAGAGGTAAATATGATAGTTAATCAGAACCTGGTGCCGATAGTAATTGAGAAAAGTGGTCGAACCGAACGCGCGTACGATATTTATTCAAGACTGCTGAAGGACAGGATAGTTTTTCTCGGTGGGCCGATTGAGGATACATCCGCCAATCTAATCATTGCCCAGATGCTGTTTTTGAGCAATGAAGACAACAAGAACGATGTCCATTTTTACATCAATTCGCCCGGCGGCTCAATCACAGCCGGGTTCGCAGTGTATGACACGATGCAGTTTCTGCGTTGTAACGTTGCGACGTATTGCATCGGGCAGGCGGCAAGTATGGCAGCGCTGTTATTGGCCGGCGGTAAGGCCGGTAAACGCTTCCTGCTGGCAAACAACAGGATTCTTCTGCACCAGCCCTTAATCACAGGACAATTGGTTGGACCGGCTACCGACCTCGATATCGAAGCACGGGAAATACTTAGACTGCGCGCCCGGCTTTATGATATATTGGCCAAACATACAGGCCAAACCGTCGAGAAAGTTGAAAAAGATTGCGACAGAGACCTCTGGATGGACGCAGCCGAAGCAATCGAATACGGATTGGCCGACAGAATATTACAAAAAGCTCCTGAAATCGTCAGGAACCAGGAGCAAGAAGAGCAGGAATAATGGATATGGATATCGAATTGTCAGAAGTCAGATATCAGAAGTCAGATGTCAGATGTCAGAAGTCAGAAATCTGTCATTTGTTTTCTGTCCTCTGTTTTCTGTCTTCTGTCCTCTGTCTTCTGTCCTTTATTGGCGGCTGTGAAAACGCCAACAGCATAAAAACACCGTTAGTTGAGCAAATTGGAAAATTAACGGAGCAAAAAACGCAGTTAGAGAGCCAGCTCGAACAGACCAGGGCCGAAAACAAACAATTAAAAAAACAAATGCATGTCCTCTCCGGCTTACCTGAGCAGGTCAAGGGAGAAAACCTCTATCGCCTTGAAAGAATCGTGATTGGCGGATATACCGGCTTCTTCGACAAAGACAAAGACGGCGAGAAGGAAAAGCTGATTGTCTATATACAGCCGATTGATGAAGAAGGTGACATAGTAAAGGCGACCGGGGCCGTGGACGTGCAGCTCTGGGATCTAAACAAAGCCGATAACAAGGCCTTGCTCGGCCAGTGGAACGTAAAGCCGGGTGAACTGAAAAAACTCTGGTTTGCCACGTTGATAACCATCAATTACAGATTGACGTTCGACATAGCCGACAAGGTCAAAAGTTTCGACGAGCCATTGACAGTGAAGGTAACCTTCACCGACTACCTCTCCGGCAAAGTATTCAAAGAACAAAAAGTAATAAAGCCATAAAGCCTGTGATTCGTCCCTTGTAACTTATATTTAATGCCGCATTAAATGCATAATTTAGCCGAAAAAGAAGAGCTGCTGGAAACACGCGTCAAACAGATTATCATTGCTTGCCGTGATTCAATACGTGCAACTTATCCGACGGCCGGAATCGTGCTCTACGGCTCTCAAGCACGCGGTCAAGCTGATACTGAATCAGATATAGATTTGCTTGTCTTGTTAAATGAGGATGTTACCGCAGCAAAAAAGCGAATTATCCGTGATATGCTCTATGAGATCAGTTTGGCGAAAGATTCTGTGATAAGCACTATTATACGAAGTTACGATACCTGGAACTCTCCGATTTCACGGGCTACACTTCTTTACAGAATTATCCAACAGGAAGGAATTCAGGTGGCATGACTGAGGGCCGAGAGGATTTAATCCGGTACAAACTCAGCCGGGCCGAAGAAACTTTGGCCGAAGCCAGGGTAATGCTTCAAACCAGCCATCCTTACGGCGCTGCTAATCGGATTTATTATGCCTGTTTTTATGCGGTTACAGCACTTCTTCTAACCCGAAACTTGTCCAGCAGCAAGCATAGTGGCGTGATTGCGTTATTTAATCGGCATTTTGTAAAGCCAGGCCTTATTTCTGTGGATATGGGTAAATTCTATTCCCGAATGTTTGACAACCGCCTTGAGAGCGATTACGCCGATTGGGTGGAGGTGAAAAAACAGGATGTCCAGGAAGAGCTGGTTTATGCGGAAGAATTCATCAAGACAATTATCACCTTAATCAATAAGCAATAAAAAAATAACAGATTATGCGTTTGCTTTTGTCTGGCGTTGATCCCACAGAGCAATGGGATAAAAAACTGGGGCAATATCCCGGCGAACTTTTCTTAATCTGAGATAGGGGTGAAATGTGTCTGGTCAAACTGGGTGGAAATTATTTTTGCATCAGTTACAAATCTCAGGAGCATTGCGATTTTGCTTTTGACGCGGGCCTTTCGATAAATATTTCTTGTGTGAGTTTTTACCGTACCGGGGCTTATGCGCAGAAACTTAGCTATATTACCATTGCGCAGACCCTGGCAGATCAGCTCCGCTATCTGGCACTCACGAGGTGTTAAGCTATATCGCTTCTTTACATATAACCATTCCTTGTTGTTCAGCAATATGATTTCTTGTTCCTTGCCGCTGGAATCACTCCCGGCAGCATTTTCGATTGGTGGATTTGGAAATTCGAGCATGGTTAACCGTCCTCCTGTAATTGTTTGAGCAGACGCTGTGCCTCGTCCAGGTCAGTATCTGATAAAGCGCCTATTCGGCTGGCTGGGTCCAAAGCCTGGTACAGGTCCAAGGCCTGGTTCAGATGTTCAACAGCCTTATACTTTTGTCCGAGTTTGTCAAAAGCCCTTGCTAAATGAAAACGTGCGGAG
>CAYTND010000192.1:0-5025 GCA_964438965.1 uncultured Pirellulales bacterium | reverse complement strand
GTGTGTTTTCTGGGGGGAGGAAAAATGGCACCCGTAAAAAAATTTGTATGGCTAAATCGCCGGGCCTGCTGCCACGTCTTGCGACGTGAGTCGCAGCGGCAGGGCGCTGTGCTTATCATATCTATGATATTCGTGCTGATATTTTCTGCCTTAGCTGTCTCGATGGCCACGCTGTCCGGCACGAATGTCCAACTTGCCTCAAACCAGCACAAGGTTAACCGTGCAATGGCGAGCACGGAGTCCGGCCTGGAAGCAATGCGATATTGGCTAACCCGTGTCGAAATACCAAGTTCGACACCACCTTCAAATTACTTCGGCACAATAGTCGATACTCTCCAAGATGACCTGACTGACAACAGTATTTCGAATATCACGGTTTTAACTGATGGCTCAATTCTACCTGTCGCGCTGGACTCAGCAAATGGGCAAGGGTTTGGGGGAGAAATCATTATAGACGGCAACAATCCAAATATTCTGCAAGTTTATACCACGGGCGGTGGTTCCGAAATCACGCGCACAATAAGAGTTCATTACGATATCGAACCCTACGAATATCCTATTTTCGATTTCGGCCTGGCAACAAAAGGACCCGTGCACTTTCTCGGCAATCCAACCGTCAGAGGCATAAATTCCAATAGCGAAGCCGACATCTATATTGAAAGCAACAATAACAATCTTGCAATGCTTGTTACCGGCAATACAAACTTTGACGGAGATATAAGTATCGCCAACTCAACCGCCAATGTGGATTTCTGGGGTTCTGTCCAAATAGGTGGCGATACAGGCCAACCAGCCATAGATAACCACGTCACTATAGGCGCCGAGTCTCCAGAATTCCCTCTCCCCGACACAGGGCATTTTCTACAGTATGCAACAGGCGATATCATTGATAGTTCCACTGACATATCACACCATATGACCTTAACTAATGCAAAAATAGAGGCCGGAACCAACCCAAACTTTGAGGGCAATATCACAATAGAGGGAATTCTGTACATCGAACAGCCTAACACTGTTACATTTGAAAGGAATGTTGCGCTTAACGGCATGATAGTTGGCGATGGCGATGTGAACGACCCCGGAACAAACAGCATATCCTTCCTCGGTAATTTTGCGACCAACCCATATCCTTCAGGAGTCGAATTTGATGCGATTCGGCAGGAAACCGGTTCTTCAATACTTGCTCCTGGTTTCGCTGCTTCTTTCGACGGCAACTTCTCCGCCATTGGCGGAGTTATGGCCGTAAGCGGCGCACATTTCTCCGGCAATGTAAATGCTATGGTTAAAGGCACTATCGTTAATTACTCTGAAAACCCGACGGTAGTAGAGGGCAACGCCACTTTGAATTTTGACCGGTCAGACAATATCAAGGTCCCTGCCGGTTTTGATACTCACCGCATACTAACATACAACCCGGCCTCTTACGAGGAGATTGCCAACTAATCTATGCCGGCGGCTCAGATTATACGCTTAGCGGAAATTGCCGCAGTAAGTTTCATCGGTCTCTAAACCTCGTACTGCCGCTGCAAAGTTACTATTTCGCCATCAGGTATGGGCGTGGTTGCACTGTTTTTTCTGGTTTTTAGCTTTTAGTTTTAGCTTCAATCGTGTATCATCCAGGTCTTAACGAAAAAAACTCGTGAAAACAATATGGCAAGCGACCTTAAAAACTTGTTACCTATCGGCGGCAATTGGCTTCTCGAAGTGATTGAAGAAGGCCCTGTAAGCCTTGAGCCGTATCTGCGCAACGGAGACGGCCAATTGCGCGAGAACAACCACGAATTTAAACTGCCGAACGTAATCGGCATCCTCCCGATTCGAAATGCTGTTGCCTACCCCGGAACGATAACACCGTTGGCGATAGGTCGCAAGAGAAGCAAAGCCTTGCTTGCCGACACCACGCCGAACGAATCTACCATAGGACTCCTCACGCAACGCAACCCTGATACCGATAAGCCGAATTTCGACAACCTCTACTCAATCGGAACCACCGCCTCAGTGCTCAAGGTCATAAAACTGCCCCAGGGCCCGATGCACATTGTGGTCCACGGAATAACCCGCTTCAAGGTAATAAAAAAGGTGGCCACAAAACCATACTTGAAGGCCAAAGTCCAGCCGCTCAACGTCAAAGTAAAAATGACAAAAAATCTTAAGGCACTTATCGTCGGCGTCCGCCAGGCGGCCAACCGCGTCATCGAACTAAGTCCCAATGTGCCTGAAGAAGCATCGGTACTGCTGGAAAATATCGAAAATCCTTCCGCCTTAGCTGATTTTTTGGCGGCCAATCTCAGTATCAACATCGCAACGAAACAGCAATTGCTCGAAGAGCTTAACGCAACCAAGCGCCTTGAACAAATATCAGTCATCTTAGCCAATCAACTGGAAGTTCTTGAGCTAAGTTACAAAATCCAGGGCAGGGTCAGAGAATCTATAGACAAAAATCAACGGGAGTATTTCCTGCAGGAACAGCTAAAAGCCATTCAGACCGAGCTTGGCCAAAAAGACCTCAGAACCGAAGAGCTAAAGCTAATCAACAAGAATATCGCAAAAGCCAAAATGCCCAAAAAGGTCGAGCAAGAGGCCCATCGCGAATTAGACAGATTGAGTAAAATACCACCCGCCTCACCGGAATATAGTGTCATCCGCACGTATCTGGATTGGGTCTGCGAACTGCCCTGGTCAATTCAAACCAGTGACCAGCTCGATATCAACAAGGCCCAGCGAATACTAAACGCCGACCACTATGACTTGCGCAAGGTAAAAAAACGCATCCTCGAATTCTTAGCTGTCCGCAAGCTGAACCCAACGGGCAAAAGCCCCATACTCTGTTTCGTCGGCCCGCCCGGCGTAGGTAAAACTTCGCTCGGCAGGTCCATCGCACGAGCTATGGGAAGAAAATTCGTTCGAATATCACTCGGCGGGATAAGAGACGAGGCCGACATCAGGGGACATCGAAGAACTTACATCGGGGCTTTGCCAGGCAGAATACTACAGGAGCTGAGAAAGTGCGGCAGCAAAAACCCCGTATTTATGCTCGATGAATTAGATAAAGTCGGAAGTGATTTCAGAGGAGACCCTGCAAGTGCACTGCTGGAAGTCCTTGACCCCGAACAGAACTTCAGCTTCACCGACCATTACCTCGACCAGCCTTTTAATCTTTCGAGCGTAATGTTCATCGGCACTGCAAATTATACTGAGCCTGTCCCGCCGGCACTGCGTGACAGAATGGAAGTCATCGAGCTGCCCGGCTACACAGAAACTGAAAAACTCAACATCGCAAAAAAATATCTGGTCCCCCGCCAGATTAAAGAGCACGGCCTAAGCAAAAACCGCTGCACCATAAAAGATGACGCAATACTTTCGATAATCCAGGGCTACACACGCGAGGCGGGGGTACGAAACCTCGAAAGAAATATTGCAGCTATCTGCCGCGCCGTCGCCACGGAAATTGCCAAAGCCAAAAAAAGACGAGCAACCATCGGCAAAAAAGACCTTGCAAAAATCTTAGGCCCTGCGCAATTCGAATCGGAGCTGGCCCTGCGAACCGGAATACCCGGCGTCGCAACCGCCCTGGCTTATACGCCCGCCGGCGGTGAGCTGCTCTTTATTGAATCCGCCTATATGCCCGGCAAAGGTAACTTACAACTGACAGGCCAAATCGGCGACGTTATGAAGGAAAGCGCACAGGCTGCTTTTTCCATCGTAAAGGCAAACGCCAAAAAGTTAAAAATTGACCCCAACAGATTCAGCAAATTCGATTACCACATTCACGTCCCCGCAGGGGCTATTCCCAAAGACGGCCCAAGTGCCGGCGCCGCTATTTTCACATCGCTGGTCAGTCTGCTTCTCGGCAAACCGACTCGGCCGGACGTAGCAATGACAGGCGAAATAACCTTACGCGGCCTTGTCCTGCCCATTGGCGGCCTGAAAGAAAAAATCTTAGCTGCTAAACAGGCCGGAATAAAAACCGTAATCCTCCCAGCCAGAAACAGAAAAGACCTCCCCGAAGTCCCCAAAGAAGCAAAAAAAGGCCTAAAATTCAAATTCGTCAAAAACACAAACGAAACACTAAAAATCGCAATTGATACCGATTGAACTTAATTGTCAACAGAATCTGTGGTTTTAACTATTGGCACTTTTTACTTGTTTTTGACATTACAACATAGTATTATAGTATATAATAGAGAATATGTAACTTCTTATTTATTATGGCGTTAAGTACGAAAGAAAAATCGGCTCTCAAACAGTTTAAGGCCGTCCTCGGACAAACTTTGGGCGGTCAGCTAATCGAGTTGAAGCTGTTTGGCTCAAAGGCTCGTGGTGACGATCAACCTGACTCCGATGTGGATGTGCTGGTCATAGTAGCAAGTGATGATTGGCACATGTCTGACACGGTCTATGACATCGCAACTGATATATTTCTTCAGACAGACCTCTGCATATCACCTAAAGTAATCAGCAAAAACATCTTTGACAAACTCCAGAAAGAAAATACTTCTTTTATACGCAATATTAGCAAGGATGCAATCACAGTATGAATGACATATCGCAAAAAGAGCTAATTCGCGCTAAAAAAGCTCTTCTGGCAGCAAAAACACTTTTGGAAAATCAGCTTTATGAGGATTGTGTTTCAAGGGCCTACTATGCCGTCCTGCACGCAGCTAAAGCCGCCTTGGCAACCAAAGATATTGAACCTGAATCACACAACGCCGTCAAAAGAATGTTCGGCCTGCATTTGATAAAGACCGGGTAAATCGAAAAGGATTTTGCAAAAATTCTCACAGCCGAGCAGGAAGACCGAGCAATCGGTGATTATAATATTTACATCGAAATTGAGCAGGACAGAGCCCTTAAAAGAGTTCGCGACGCAGAAAAGTTTGTCGAGAGAATCGAAAAATATCTTCAAACTTAAAAAATCTTACATTCAATTCCCAGTTTCACCGGCGGTTTTCATTCAGCAGTAAGTCAATGGGTCTTTTAGACATAAATCAGTTCCGGCTCGATGAATTTGAATGCTTGGGAAGT
>CAYTND010000191.1:0-5039 GCA_964438965.1 uncultured Pirellulales bacterium | reverse complement strand
AGCCAAACCAGTCGCCGACATTTATAATCATGTTTCCGCCATCGAGCCACTCTTCGATACGCGAGCCATCCGGATCAACGTTTGGGAATTGATAGAGGACACTCGGCATGCATCCGTTAAGCCAGATAATGTCCATTTCACCATCATTCGTATTATCATCTACCCATGCACCAAATTCATTAAGTTGGTTGTCATCGAACTGCTGGATATCCTTGAACAGATGTCCAGTTTGGGCAATTATCGTGTCAACGTCTTTGAACTGCGAAGCATCATACCAGCCATCGGAGTTCCATTGCCCGACGTAGAACGCTATGTCATTAGCCATAGCCATCGAGCTAAATGCAAATGCGATTACGAATACCAACACTAGATTTTTCATTTTTATTCCTCCTAATTTTAACTGAAAACTTATAGGAAATTTCGCTCCGGCCACACGATTCCAGCCGGCCTGTGCCGTTGTTGCTCCTGCGAACAACACCAGAGCAGGTAGATACATCAATTTTTTAGACATAATAGTCCTCCTTCAAAAAAGTTAATATAATTAGGGATTATACTTTGGCCACACACCAAAACAGAATACAGTCCACAGGATGCCTTACGGCAAAGACAGAATACAGAATGTAGAACAATTTTCAATTCTGACTTCTTAATTCTTGTTTTGTGCCTGTCTCAAACACCTGTGCCTGCGAAACCGACAGGTGCAGGCAACTTCAACAAAACGACCGATAATAATTTTCACAGTAATTACATTCTATCTATCTCTGCCCAGGACAATTTTTTATGACTTGGTACTGCCTCCTTCCTTCTCTATTCGGAAAACTAAAAAGATTCCGTGCAATAGGCACCGAATAATTCAAAAACTCCACCAACGCTCACCTTATTTATACTATATCAGCAATCTTGCCGTCAAGTAAAAAATTAATGTTTTTTAAGAAAATTATGCAGGGCTTTTCCGATAAGATTGTGCAAAACCGCGGATTCTGATAATATCATCCGACCGATATTCTGCTGTGAAGCGGTTCAGGATACAGGATAGAGGAGAGTTTACCTGCAAATTAGTTGGAAGTTACGAAAAAGCTACAGTCTATTCTTTGAAGACTCAAAGATTCTGACCGTGTTTTTACCTGCCTGCTTGGCTGCATACAGAGCCTTGTCGGAACGGCTTGTAATATCCTCAGGGCTGGCTTCCGCATCATACTGACCAAGCCCTACACTAATTGATAGTGTTATCTGCTCTTTGTTGCAGGCCATCGGAATCTTCGAGACGGCGTCAACCATACGCTTTGCAACAACACTGGCATCGATGAGGGAGGTATTAAGCAAAATGACTGCAAACTCATCGCCGCCGTACCGTGCTGCTGTGTCGATTTGGCGGATGCATTCCTTTATTCTTTTGCTAATTTCCTTTATGACCCTGTCGCCGGCCCGGTGTCCGTAGTCATCATTTATCTTCTTGAGATTGTCAATATCGACCATAATGAGCGCGATTTGCCCACCATATCGGCGTGACCGCCAAAGTTCCTTTTCGAGGATTTCGTAAAACGTTTTGTGATTCACAAGACCAGTCAGGCCGTCTGTTGCAGCCTGTCGCTGTATTTTCTCAAACAGCTTTATGTTGCCGATTGAGGCACCCACCAACTGGCTGAACAGCTCTATCAAGGCGATGTCCCCCGACTCAAAATGGCTGTCCTCTATCTTATCGGCCAAATTAAGCACCCCAACCACTCTGTCCTGGCAAATAAGAGGAACGATAGCACAGTTGTTGGTCTTATAATTTTCAGCAAATGCCCGCTGTGATTTTTTAATTATAGGCTTTTTATGGGTGTCTATATTCGGTACCAATATCAGATCTTTACTTCTTATAGCCATAACCATAAGGGGCGTCGGGGTTTGATTCAGCGAGACTATTTTATTTATGAGAAACGGATGGTTGTGCTTATGCAGGTGCAAAATATTATTCGTTTCATCGAGTATATACAGCGAAGCGAACCTTACGCGAACCAATTTTGGGATGCTTTTAATGCAAACATCAGCTATTCGTTCAATGTCGAGGCAGTTTATCTGCCGAGCCAGAGGAGTTACCTGCTCAAGCAGGGAAATGTTGCTATCAGGGTTGTCAGCCGTATTTCCAGAGCTTTTATTGGTACTATGCATAGTCCCAAATGACCCCACTTTGGCATATTCGTTTTATGCAATTTCGTGTAACACCACGTGTTCAGTTACCCCTGTATCGGATATTTTTGCAACGGTGTTTGGGAAAAAACGCAGGCTAAATGCTGATTGAACCTGAGCCTTTGAGCCAGAAACGCCCATCAGCAGCACCCTGCAAGAGATTCCAGGAAAACTTTAGAACAAACGAGAAATACGATGTCGGTCCTCTATATGCGGGTGTCCGGCAGAGCACTGCCTGGAATTAAAAGCGGCCAAATTTTTTTTAAAAAAATTAAAAAAAAGTTGACATCCGATAAAATAAGTTTTACATTTTGCAAAACGTAAAATATATTTTCTTTGCCTTTTAGTGTAAAACCGTCTATGGTTTGACATAAATTACTCTTTGAGAAAACAGTTTTTATCTATGCAACCAGAAGTCAAAAATGACATCTTGCAAATACCTGTCAAGCTCTATCGAATCGGTGAATTAGTCAGCTATACCCCCTTTTCACGCCAAACAATTCATAACTACACGATAATGGGACTTATCCGCGAAGCAAAATGGACCGATGGTGGACACCGACTGTACGATGAATCAGTATTCGAGAGATTATCAAAAATCATGCAACTTAAGAAAACAAAAACGCTTTCAGAAATAAGACTGATTTTAGGCAAGGAATAAGGATTCAAGGAAGAAATGGAATTATCAAGGATGAGAAATTCAGTTTCGCCCGTTACAAATTATCTTTCCTGCTTCCTTTCGCTCTCTTCGGCCAAACCCCAAAAACGTATGAGTCAACAGGAAGGATTACGTATGAACCTAACGTCGCTGATAACGGATAATATTACTGAAATACTGGTTAAGATAATGGAATTCACGCACACTCGACAAAAAATCCTTACCCACAACATAACCAACGTGAACAATCCCGGGTTTGTACCTAAAGAACTGGCGGTGAACGAGTTTTCCGGCTTGCTGAACAATGCAATCGACGAGCATATCCGAAACCAGCGGCTCCTGCTGCGCGACACTGAAAACATCAAATTCGGCGTTAAGGGGAGCTTCGAGGTTAAACCGATGGTCGATGAGCACAGCAAAGAGCTTCTTGAAGAAAATCGAGATGAATATCTCGAACTGCAGATAACCAAGCTTTTGGAAAATTCGCTTAACCAAAGAGTCGCAGCAGAATTGCTCAGACAAAAGCAGAAAATGGTATCAACTGATTATTGTTAACTGGTTTTTCTAAAGTTATCGGCCAAAAAGTCGATAAGAAATTTGAGATGGTCTCTTTGTTCGACCGTAGAGAGGTAGAACATACTGACAAGGGAAAAACATTGTTGTTTATAGGACCCAAAGCATAGCTCTGCAAAATCTACTAAAATTATAAAATCCTGGTTCCCGCAAAGCGGGGTATCTTTCAAAGAGGAATCCTGTGAAAACCAAGCAAGAACTCAGCATTGACCAAATATGGGGGCAGTTCCACAAAACCCACGAAGATTATTTCCGCAACCTGCTTATGGAACACTACAGAATCCTGGTAAAATATTGCGCTGAGCGGCTACACAGCAAATTACCTGACAAAGTCGAAGTGGACGACCTCATCAGTGCCGGCATTTTTGGACTGATAGACGCTATAGATGCTTTTGACCCCGACCGAGGTGTAAAGTTTGAGACATACTGCTCACCTCGTATAAGAGGTTCCATTCTTGATGAGCTTCGCAGTATGGACTGGGTACCACGATTAGTCCGTGCCCGTGCTCATCAGTTGTCAAAAGCCACACATTCGCTCGAGATACATTTTGGCCGTAAACCCACCGAAAAGGAAATCGCTAAAGAACTGGATATGGATACGGAGGAGTTTAACAGGCTGCGGCGGGATGCCAATGCAGTCAGCCTGGTATCACTGGACACCAAATACGGCGATGGTGACAGCGAAAAAGATATTCGCGAAATAGATATAATCAAAGATGAAAGGAGCAAGAACCCTGTCATCGAAGCCCAAAAGCGAGACCTTAAGAGCTTGCTTACCAAAGGGCTGACACGGGCTGAACGGCTGATTATCGTTTTATACTATTACGAAGAGATGACGATGAAGGAAATCGGCGCAACGCTGGATTTATCCGAGTCCCGCGTCTCACAGATGCACTCGTCCATCATCGCACGCCTAAAAGCACAGATGAACACCCGGAAAAAAGAATTTGCTATTGGGTAGTTCGTGATTCGTAACCTCAGTTCGACATTCGGCGTTCCTTGCTTGTCCCGATGGTGCCAGTCGGGATTCGATATTCCCTATTTTTTGTTTGCTTCCTGCCTTCCTGAGATGACGCGATTCTGTAGAGCTTGAGTGAATTGACTCATGAGATTTTCCCGCTGGTGATTCTGACAACACATAGGGAAGCATCAGCGCGATTTTCAGTGTATCGTAACTTATGCAGAAATCTCGAAATAGGTTGAAAAGCTGTGGGGTTGTGGAACTTCCAGGCCTTCTTGATGCATCCCTTCCACATGAAAAGCGATGGCGTCTCCCATATTTTTCTCTACCTCCTCCTTGCTGGAGCCAGTAGAAATACAGCCCGGAAGGTCAGGAGAAAAAGCCGAATAACCAGTTTTTGTTTTTTCAATTATAACCAGATATTTCATTTCAAACCTGCCTGCTTAAGTATGCTATTTAAGGTCCCAGGAGCAAGCTCATCGCCTCGTTTTCCTGCTATCGTAACAAGGCCTTTTTTAGTTTGGTGCTTAAATTGGCGATGGCTGCCTTTAGTTCTTACCACGAACCAGCCATCTTTTTCAATCATTTTGACAACATCCTTTACTTTCACCTATGAAATTATAACACAATTTAATTACATCAACAAGGATTTTCTTCGCCAGATTATATAGTTCT
>CAYTND010000190.1:0-5042 GCA_964438965.1 uncultured Pirellulales bacterium | reverse complement strand
CATGGCGGAGTGATGCCGATAATCTTCGCATCGAGTTTTATGATGTTCCCGCCTTTAATAATTGAGCAATTGACAAGAGTGAAGAGCTTAGAGACTTCGGTGATTCTTCTGACGATACAGGATGCTTTGAACTATCGTTCGTTTACTTACAATGCCCTGTATATGTTGTTGATATTCTTGTTTGCCTATTTCTGGGTGACTGTGCAGTTTCAGCCGAAGGAGATGGCCAAAAATCTGCGGGATTCTGGAAGTTTCATCCCCGGACTTCGTCCGGGACGCAGAACCGCTGACTATCTGGAAACGGTAATGACAAGAATTACCTATTTTGGAGCATCATTTTTGGCCATAATTGCTGTTGTACCGTCGCTGATTATAGTGCTGCTCGGGATTCAGCCGAGCGTGGCAAATTTCCTGGGCGGCACAGGCTTGTTGATAGTTGTTAGTGTCTCGCTGGACCTGGTTCAGAAGATAGAAGCCAACCTTTTGATGCGCAGCTATGAGGGTTTCAGTGGTACCGGCAGGATAAAAGGAGCGTATGGATGAGAATAGTTTTGTTGGGCGCACCAGGCGCAGGCAAAGGAACACAGTGTAAGAACATTGTTGCCCAATATGGTCTGCTCCATTTATCGAGTGGTGATATCTTACGAGCCGAACGGGCCGCAGGTACCGAATTAGGGACAAAGGCCCAAAGTTATATGGATTCAGGTGCTCTTGTGCCGGATGAAATAATAATTGAGATGATGACCGAAGCTATAAAAAAGGCCCCTGCCGCCGCTTTCTTACTGGATGGTTTTCCAAGAACCGTCAACCAGGCAGTCGAGCTTGCTGAGTCATTGGCCGGTAACGAGATGAAAATTGACTTTGTTTTGAATCTCCAGATAGATGACGACATAGTAGCAAAGCGATTGACCGGAAGAAGAAGCTGTCCTAAGTGTGGGGCGGTTTACCATATTGAACACTTGAAGCCGAAAGTCGAAGGTCTGTGCGATAACGATGGCGCCGAGCTTGTTCAACGGCCTGATGACTGCCCCGAGGTGGTGGCTAATCGTCTTAAAACATACCATCAGCAGACCGAACCGCTGGTGGATTACTATAGAAACAACGGCACTGTTTATGACTTTGATGCTGACAGAAGCCCCGACGAGATAAGGGCTTCGATATTTGAGAAGCTGGACGCCCTGGTCAAAACGTGAAGCGCAGGAAAGTGTATCGAAACACGAGACGAGATACGAAATTAAATGGCTATAACGCTTCGCAGCCGAAGAGAAATTGACTTAATGCGTAAAGCAGGTGCTGTTGTAGCAGATGTTCTTTTAAAACTAAAAAAGATCGCAGAGCCGGGAGTAACCACCGCGCAGTTGGACGGTGTAGCTGTGCAAATGACTGCTGATGCCGGAGCACAGGCTTTGTTCAAGGGTGTCCGTACCCCGACTTCTAAAATCCCGTTTCCGGGTGCAATTTGCACCTCGATAAATGAGCAGGTCGTTCACGGGATTCCTTCGGAGAATACAGAGCTTGAGCTTGGCGATATCCTCAGCGTTGATTTCGGCGTTAGGCTTGACTGCTATTGTGCAGATGCAGCAGTTACGATTGCCATCGGCCGGATTTCAGAGGATAGACGCAGGCTGATGGACGTAACAAAACATGCTCTTGGTATAGCAATAGCAAAATCTGCGCCGGCTGTTAAATGGAGTCAGGTAGCTGCCGAGATGCAGCAATACACTGAATCTGCCGGCTTTTCGGTGGTAAAAGATTTTGTTGGACACGGTATTGGCAGAAAAATGCATGAAGAGCCGAGAGTGCCCAACTTTGTCAACAACGACTTGTTGGCAAATGACATTGTTTTGGCCGAAGGAATGGTTCTGGCTGTTGAGCCGATGATTAACGCCGGCTCCGGTGCCGTGAAAACACTGAGGAACGGATGGACAGTGGTAACAAAAGACAGGAAATGCTCGGCTCATTTTGAACATACGATTGCGATAACGGAAAATGGTTGTGAGGTGTTGACTGAAGTTTTGCAAAAGTCTTGATATTAACTGTAGAAAAATAGTGAGTCGTATCTCGGACGAGTTACGAGCCACAAAATAAGGAAATACGAAACAGGAAAAATGGCAAAGATGGTAAAGAAGGACACAATAAGATTGCAAGCCAAAGTGACCGATGCTTTGCCGAATGCGATGTTTAAAGTGGAATTGGAGAACGGCCACAAGATTTTGGCGCATGTTTCGGGCAAAATGCGGATGCATTATATTCGGATTTTGCCGGGCGATACGGTCATAGTTGAAATGTCTCCGTATGACTTAAACAGAGGCCGAATAGTTCTCAGGCATTAGTCACAGACTACAGCCGAAAAAGCAGGTATGTAAAATGAAAGTTAGAAGTTCTGTAAAGCGTATATGTGAGAATTGCAAGATTATTCGTCGCAAAGGCATTGTGCGGGTGATTTGCACGAACCCGCGACATAAACAACGCCAGGGTTGACCTGGATATGAAAAGGAGCTGATATGCCACGTATAGTTGGTGTTGATATTCCGAATGATAAATCTATATGGATTTCGCTGACCTATATTGCTGGTATAGGTAAATACACCTCGGAACAGATTTTGAAAGAGGCTGGTATCGAAGGAAGTACAAAGGCCGGCAAGCTCAGCGAAGATGAGCTTAGCCGCATAACGCAGATTATCGACCGCAATTACATCGTGGAAGGTCAGCTTCGCAGGCAGGTTTCACAGAATATAGCTCGCTTGCGTGATATAAATTGTTACAGAGGCATTCGTCATAGAAGGGGTTTGCCTGTTCGGGGCCAGTGCACCCAAAGTAATGCGCGCACACGAAAAGGCCCAAGAAAAACAGTCGCGGGCAAGAAGGGTGTAAAGGAAAAACGTTAAAAATGATACTCGATGCTGGATACTTGATGCTCGTCGCGAGTATCGAGAATCGAGTATCGAGATACGAGGAAAATAATGGCAAAAAGAACAAAGCGAAAAGTAAGGAAAAATGTCGTCCGGGCTATTGTGCATATAAAAGCGACATTCAATAATACGTTGATTACGATTACGGATTTGGATGGTAATACGGTTTGCTCGGGTTCTTCCGGCTGTGTAGGCTTCAAAGGCTCTCGCAAAAGTACTCCCTTTGCCGCACAAAGGGCTGCGCAACGCTGCGCCAGTGCCGCTATGCGTAATGGTGTGCGAGAAGTCGAAATCAGGGTCAAGGGGCCTGGTTCAGGGCGCGAATCCGCCATCTCAGCCCTGCAGCAGGCGGGATTGCGTATCACCTCGATAGAGGACGTTACCCCCCTTCCGCACAACGGATGCAGACCACGGAAGCGAAGGAGAGTTTAGAAATAGTTCTTTGTTCGTAGTTATGAGTTCATAGACTATGAACTACGAACTACTTTTTGGAGATAAATAAAAAGAATGGGACGTTATTTAGATTCATCTTGTAAACACTGCCGCCGCGAAGCAATGAAGCTTATGCTCAAGGGCCTCAGATGTGAGACGGCTAAGTGTCCTATCGAAAAGAAACAGCGAAATTTGGCTCCCGGGATGCACGGGTGGCGCAGGGGCAGAATAAGTGAATACGGTGTTCGGCTGCGCGAAAAGCAAAAGATCAAAAGATATTACGGACTTTTTGAGCGGCAGTTTATGAGGTATTTCCACGAGGCCGAGCGGTTAAAAGGCAACACAGGCGAAACACTGCTGCAATTGCTGGAAAGACGTTTGGATAATGTGGTCTATAAGTTAAATTTTGCACCATCTCGCAAGGCATCAAGGCAGTTAGTTGCTCACGGCCATATTTATGTAAACGGACACAAAGTGAATGTCAGCGATTATACTATGAAAATCGGCGACAAGATAACAATCAAAGGTTCCGATAAAAGCGTTAAAAAAGTGAAGGAGCAGTTGGAAAGCAACCCGAATTTTACTACACAAACCTGGCTGCAATTAGCTCGGGAAAAACCCGAAGCTACTATTGTCGCATTGCCCGCTCGGGATGATGTCCAGGTTCCCGTTGAAGAACAGTTGGTTGTGGAATTCTGCTCGAGATAGCTGCGAAGCAGTTTTAAGTTTTTGGTGTCGAGTTTTGACTTAGCTCAAAACTAAAAATTCAAAACTCAAAACTTGTATAGGAGACCTATATGCGAGTTACATGGCGTGGTTTGGAATTGCCGACTCGTGTTGAACGAGACACGATCGTATCGAGCGATAAGTATGGCCGATTCTTTATTGAGCCTTTCGAAAGGGGGTTCGGCACCACTATTGGGAACAGTCTCAGGCGCATATTGCTTTCCTCTTTGGAAGGTAGTGCCGTAACATCCATCAAAATAGGGAGCGTCAGCCATGAATTCAGTTCGATAAAGGGAGTGATGGAGGATGTTACCGATATTGTTTTGAATGTCAAGAGTCTTGTCATTCGGCTCCAGGGTCAGGAACCAAAGACGATGACTGTTTCGGCAAATAAAGCCGGCGTTATAACGGCCGCTGATATAGTTGCCGACCCGGCCATCGAAGTGATAAACAATGATATGGTGCTGGCCACTTTGACGGAAAAAGTGAAATTTGAAATGGAAATGGTAGTTGAGAACGGACGTGGTTATGTGCCGGCTTCCGAACGCATCGCCATCGCTGACAGGTTCGACCAGGAAGTCGGAAGAATAATGCTCGACGCCGTATATTCACCAGTTACAAGAGTACGCTACACAACCGAGGACACCCGCGTGGGCCAGCGAACCAATTATGACAAGCTGATTCTGGAGATTTGGACCAACGGAACAATCACGCCTGAAATGGCACTGGTTGAGGCCGCTAAAATTTTGCGTAAGCACGTCAATCCGTTCGTTCAATATTTCGAGCTTGGGGAACAGACAATCGCTGCCTCTGAGGTTATTGAGGCAGAAACCCAGGAACAGGTGGTGGACGAGGAATTAACCCAAAAACTCGCTATGCCGATTCAGGAGCTGGAACTCTCAGTAAGAGCAGGCAACTGCCTTGAATCAGCAAAAACCGAAACAGTTGGCGAGCTGGTGAAGATGACGGAAG
>CAYTND010000189.1:0-5061 GCA_964438965.1 uncultured Pirellulales bacterium | reverse complement strand
TCGAAACAATCGAATCCGCCGTCAGGGCCGCAGAGACCGGACACCTCGTCTTCAGCACCGTCCACACAACTAGCGCCGCAGGTACGATTACCAGAATGATTGACGTCTTTCCAGTGAACCAGCAGGAGCAAATTCGAATACAGTTAAGCAGCAATTTGTTGGCCGTTCTCAGCCAGGCACTTTGTCCTTTAGCTACCGGCAGGGGAAGAATTGCAGCTTATGAGTTTATGGTTGTAACACCTGCTATTGCCAATCTTATCCGCGAGAACAAGACTTACCGAATCGATTCCAGTATTCAAACCGGCAAAAAGCTCGGCATGCAGCTTCTTGATGAGCACCTCTGGAGGCTCTATGACACCGGCGTAATCAACCTCGAGGAAATGCTCGACAAGGGCCGTCAGCCAGGTGCATTGCAGGACAAGGCTAATGAAAAAATAAACGCCTTAAGGGGAAAGCATAAGGCAAAGAAGAAAGAGGCCAAGAAGGAAATGGAGGATTTAGGACCTATCTTAAGGTCATAACCAAAATTCTTGTATATTTAGCCCGCCGATTTACTCGGCGGGTTTTGGTTAGCCCCCCACCCCACCCCTGCACTGCGGCTTTTCTTTACACCAAATGTAATTCATTGTGGCCTTGTTTAGCCGTCGCCGGAACGGCGACGCAATCCTCGATACGCGGCAATCTCAAAAATATGTAACCCTGGGTGAAACCCAGGGTTTCGGTTAGCCCCCAGGCCTGCGCTACGGCTTTTCTTTACACCAAATTTAATTCATTGTGGTCTTGTTTAGCCGTCGCCGGAACGGCGACGCAATCCTCGATACGCGGCAATCTCAAAAATATGTAACCCTGGGTGAAACCCAGGGTTTCGGTTAGCCCCCAGGCCTGCACTGGGGGGGGTTATCTTCTCCCCATCACCGCAGCCGGCCAAAAACGAAACCTAATTTATTTACAAGTCCTTAAAGCTTCTCATCCATTGCGGCCAGTCGGACGATTGGACGTTGCCTGCTTTGGTCCAGGCGTTTGCCATATTGTATCCGCGATGCCAGTTGAGCGCCCACAGTTCTTTGAGACCGATATTTCTGACAGACCAATCCATAAAAAGGCCGTTCAGATACCCATTGTGACGGTTGACGCAAACACGCTTCATCTCACCTCCACCTCCGCTTTTTACTACATCACCTGGGTACTCAGGAGGATGGTCTGTGTCACGCGGATACACATCGTACCACATGCAGTCGAATAACAGGGGAATCTCGGCGGCGCCTTTGACGTTGACGGTTCGCCAGCAATCTTCTGCTCTGGAGGCACCCGGGGGTGTGTTGTACGCCAGCTCATTCATGCCATAGCTGCCGTAGTCGCCCTCCTCCTTCGGCCCGGACCACCCTGGAACGTCGGATGCAAGTCCAGCTCCAAAGACGCCCCACGCCGCGAAAGTACCTCGAGCTCCTTTCGACATAGGCTTTGTAGCCGTTGGACAGACACGGATTTTGGGTTCCTGATAGTAAGGCCGCAAAGCGCCGACCCATGTGCCGTTAATCCCGCCACCATACCCATCCATGAATAACCCGTCATTGTCATCGGTGTACATGGCAAACACGAGGGCCCATTCATGCAGATTGGCCTTGCAAGCCGCCGCCCTGGCTTGCTTCCTCACCCGCTGCAACGCCGGCATCAATATCCCCATTAACAGCGCAATAATAGCAATTACTACCAAAAGTTCTATCAACGTGAATGCTTGTCGTTTGCGCATGGCTATAACTACCTTTCCTTCAAAAATTGCGCCAAAGACAATACACCAATATTATACGCTTTATTACTTCATTATATGTTACATTGCTATGCAATTCAACCGGAAAATCTCTGTTTCATATTGAGTAAGAGATTCCCGACTTGATATGTTTAGCCCCGCTTGTCCCCGCAATCTTGCCCTCGACCTGATAGGGGGTCTCTGGCATGGGGGCCTCCGGGCTGAAAGAGTTTTCTGTGATACAAACAATGACGTTGCCGCGCCGGCAGCTATCACAATTCCTGATTTGAAAAATTCTCGACGCGGCGCTGGGGCTGTTCATTTAACTGTGTAAATGGCGTTATTAATTCTTGGCGGTGCTAATATTTTTATTTACCACGAAGAGAAGAAGGACGCGAAGATTCTTACAAAACTATATAATAAAACGAAAGTAATATTTTTCTTCGTGCTCTTCATTTCTTCGTGGTGAAGATATTATTTTTTCACGATAACCGACAGCCGCGAATAGGAAGATTTTTTCGACACAAACGGAAACTGCCTTATCATTTGCCGGCATACCAGCGTTTGGGCACATCTTCGCCTTCGGAATATGCGATTGGAGATGCATGGCCGTCTAACCAGAGGGTATTACAATGGCCGCTCTCGTATTTTTGCGAGCGGTTATGGCGATATACTTCAAAGATCGCATTTTCATAAAATTGCCCGCCCCAACTTTGCCCGCCCGGCCGCCATTGAGGTATATTCCATTGCCCCTGCTGATACAACATATCGCCGTTGTCATCCAGTAACTGTTCAAAGTGGTCCTGGCAGAGGATAAATTCAGTCGGGGTGACATTGGCGCCGCTATTGGTGAGCTTTGTCCCTTGCAAATAGCGCATATAACGATTTTGGCCGTAACTGGCGATTTTAGCGTCTTCCGGCGACTCGCGAAACCAGTGCGGCTGTTTGGAACTGGGGCAGCCGAATAATTCCGGCGATTGCACGTATCCATGATACGCCACCCCCCAATAGCTCCTGGAATCGTCTTTATCTATTATCGTACCGTCGGGATTATGCCACATAATCTGGTTGGAGCCCCAAATCCCGGCTTTCGGCATATAAAATCTTTGGTCATTATCACCCAGATACAATATCAAACCCAAACCTAATTCCCTCAGATGCGCCTGGCAAACGGTGTTTTTCGCCTGCTTCTTGACACGCTGCAACGCCGGCATCAATATCGCCATCAACAGCGCAATAATAGCGATTACAACCAAAAGTTCTATCAACGTGAATCCTTGTCGTTTGCGCATGGCTATAACTACCTTTCCTTCAAAAATTGCGCCAAAGACAATACACCAATATTATACGCTCTCTTACCACAAGTCATTGAAAAATAGACCGCCACGTTCATCGGTAACAGAGCACTATCGTTCTTTCATCTGGCCGGTCAATGTGTTATTTTTCAAATCTCCACAGGCCTATGGTCATATCTTCAGCGGCTACCCAATCGACATGCCAGTCAAGAAACAGCACATTGCAGCCGTTTCTATGTCGAGCCTGTGCCACCCGTCTGTCTCCGTCAGAGGGGGGCAGATGGGCCGGGCTCCATACATCGCATCGAGTGGCTCCAGGGTCACCTACCTTTCTGATAATGTGTCGCCACGGACCGTCCTCGTTATCAGCGAGGTAAATGGTATATGCTGGAAGAGTACAATCACTGAGCTTGGACGGTCTTAATATCTCTTTTCCGACCATGTCAGTTTTGCTCTCGAACACCCATCCGTTGACCACGTAGCAAACGGTTTGCTCTTTGTCCGGGTAGCTGGGACACCGGTAGATATCCACGGTACGGTAATCATTGCCGATAGGCTTCTGGGCCAGAAAGGGCATAAAAAACTGGTACCAGGCCTTGGTACCTGACGCCCCGCGAGGAACGAACAAATCATACTCCTCGGCATATAAATTGGCGCCCATGCCAATTTGACGTAAATTACTTTTGCACATAACACCCTTGGCCTGTTTCCTCACCCGCTGCAATGCCGGCATCAATATCGCCATCAACAATGCAATGATAGCAATCACCACTAAAAGTTCTATTAAAGTAAAACCGTCTTGTTTGCGCATGACCTTTTGCCCTTCTCTTTCAAAGAGGGATAATTAGTTTCGCTGGTAAGCCTGTTTACCATAATTATAACACATCTGGTCGTGGTAAAGCAAGCTGCTGACGGAACTTTAAGTCATGGATTCTGTGATACCCCCCCCCAAGCCAGGTTCGTCGTTCAAATGGCCTGTGAGGCGCTTTAAATTGGAAGATGAGAGGGAATTGTATGGATTGGCTCTTAAGCTCACAGCCCCTTAGTTTTTTATTCTGCAAATACTCTTACAGTGTTCTACGTCTTCGCAGCCAGCCGACAAGGCCTACACCAATACTGCCTAACAAAATGGCACCCGGGACGGGAATGCAGATAGTATCCACGTGAATCCAATCCAGGTAAGCAATGTCCGGGCCGCCTGTTGGCGCCTGACCAAGTGGGAGCGTAAACCAAACCTTCTCGACCGCTGGATTCGGGATAATCATCCAGCCAAAATCAGCATCCCCTTGTCCGGGCAATAGTATATACTCAAAGTCAACAAACGTGCCATCGGTCGCTGATGCCCCCATATTGATCGGTTCAGTATTCGAACCGAGGGCAACCCAAATCATTTTGTAGTCATCAAGGCTTTCGTAGTTCGGAATTTCCAAATTGACGACAATGGGAATAGTACTGTTGAAGGCGGTTTGCCCATCCCAGCTACCCTCGGATGCGGTTATAGACGCTCCAACACCGCTGAAAGGGCTATTATTCTCTTCAGGCGCTGCACTCCATGCATTGATACCCGAGTCCACAACATGCCCAGCAGTAAAATCCCAGACTATATGAGTGCTCTGGGGGGCGTCCTCATCCCAGCTGCCAAGGCTTGGCAAGGCCACAGCCGGTGCTGCCATCAAGGCGCATAGCATAAGTGTTAATAATACTCGTTTCATACACATCCCTCCTTTGTGACTAAAACTACTAAAACTAAAGAGTTACTATATCAAGATACAAAAGCTGCAAAGTCGATAAATTCCTCTTCCGCTATATATACCCCATTTCCTGACTTAAAATATTATACCCTAATGGCGATTTCAATTCAACCAAAAAACTGAAAAAAGGCATTTGAGAAGTGATGTGTGGGCATTACGCCAGGGGATTAACAATCTTATCGGTCCGCACCATAATAATTTTGAGGAACAGAATCGCTTAGGATTCCTTCTCACCATCAACGCACACAAGTATGATATCCCTCAAGAC
>CAYTND010000188.1:0-5070 GCA_964438965.1 uncultured Pirellulales bacterium | reverse complement strand
AGACCCGGGTCAGGTGGACCCGCAAATAATAGGTGTGCGCTTTACGGGTATCCCCGTTCCCAGGGGCGCGACCATTACAGAAGCCTGGGTGCGGTTCCAGGTCGATGAGACCAAAGGCGGCACACAGCCCGTTAATCTTATCATCGAGGGTGAACTGAGCCTGGATGCCGCTGGGTTTACTTCAGATGCCTTTAACGTTTCCAGCAGGTCCACAACGACGGCACAGGTGCAGTGGAGCGTGCCGAATTGGACTACCGTGGGTGACCAGGGTCCTGACCAGACGACCCCGAGCATCGCCTCTATCATCCAGAAGATAGTCAACCAGAATGGCTGGGCCGGCGGCACCATAGTGTTGATGTTTAGCGACGACCCAGCCAATCCCTCCGTAGGCATTCGAACTGCCGAGGCTGGGCCAGGGAGCGACTCGGCGCTGCTGCACATAAGCTATCAGTAAAGTTGCGGCGCAACCCAACCTGGAAGATGGGGCCAAAGAAGTAAGTGGCCGTTCGGGTAGCCGGCACAATAGTGTTGGCTTGGTGCAGACTAAGTCCGCCATAGGCGGACATCGGTTCGGGGCCTATGCCGAATCAATCGGTATAGGCCCCTTTTTTTGGTAATTGGTGAATGGTAATTGATTAGGGGATGGAACCCCGCTAACGACCTGCGGGGACAAGGATTGCCGCGTTGAAGATTGCATCCCGCACTTCTTCGGCGGACTTTCAGCGTCCCTTCGGCAAGCTCAGGGCAGGCTTGGCGGCGAGGGCTAAACAAGAGCAAAATAAATTGCGGTGCTAAATATGAGGGGATAAAGCTCCAGAACAAGGCGCGGGTAAATAAAAAAAACCCCCAAAAAAAGGATTTTGAGGGTAAGACGCGAAGTTTCTTAGCGTTTAGTACGAAGTGAAGATTTTAGTCTTCATAATTGTCATCACGCCAGTTGTCAGAATACTCATCAGACCAACCATCTTCGAAGTCAGAGTAGCATTCGAAGGTGTCTTGCTGCTGTGACTTTGCTGTGGTAAGCTTAGGAGCAATTACAGCAGCAGTGATAAACAAAGCAGCGATAACAATGAGACATTTGATCCAGGTTGCCAGCTTAACATTTAGCCAGGTCTGTTGCAGCCGTTCCTGCTGGAAGAAAGACCTTTTTTCAGGCTGTGGGCATGTGCCCTGCTGGTCTTGACTTTCGTTCGGCGGTGTCCAATTTTCTGAGTTCATTTCCGGTTTCATAAATAACTCCCATAATTAGATAAAAATAGGTTTTTTGACGTTTTAGGGATACTTAAGTAAAACATAAGAAATGAAAATTCGAATGCCAAATTATTTTTTTGTGGGGCAGGTGTTAGTTAATTAGTTACTGTTGCGGAAACAGTATTTGTCATTCCCGCGAAAGCGGGAATCCAGTTTTTCGCTCTGGACCCCTGCTCCCCGCTTTCGCGGGGACAAGTTTACCCCTGCGGAAGCAGGGGCAGGGGTGACATCGTAGGTTTTTGCTTTCCGCAACAGGAACTAATTAGTGGATTAGAGATTAGAGAACAGGTGATTATTTGGACGGAAAGTTTAAAAAGGCAAATTCTTTATGGTACAGCTTTGTGGCTCGTTGCTCGTGTGGAATTAGCATAAAAAAAGCCCCACAGTAAAATTGTGGGGCTGAATATTTAAGAATCGGACATTAATTGTTGTAAGTTGGCTTATCGCCTGTGTACCACCTTAACGGCACATTGTCTCCTGTGGTTTCTTCCAGAGCGGTAACGTGTCCGTCCAGCCAAAGGAGATTAGTTCGTCCGCCGGTTCTGTCTTTGTCGGCGTATCTAACATTGTGTCTGAAAATTTGCCGATAGCTGTACGAGCGACTGCCAGTTCGATAGTGGGTTAGATTCATAGCGCCGGGTCTGTCATTATTATGAAAAGAATCGCTCGTGCCGCCATCCGGTCTGGGTTCGGCGTGATCGCTGCAATAGAGGAATTCTGAAAGACGGTATATATCATTTGTATTTCGACCCCTGGCTCTCCGATGATGATTCAAACCAAACGCTGCATGCTTAATTACATAAGAAGAGTCGGAGGCTTTAGGGCTTCCACTATAAGTATATATCAGTCTACCATTAATAGTACTTTGAAAGCTCGGACAGCCGAATACCTTCGTCTGGCCTTTAATGTAGTCTTTGTAAAAAATGCCCCAATAAGCATCGCCGTCACTGGTACTTCGATAAGTAACGCCGTCGTTCTCGAACCACAAATGGTGGTTAGCACTTCGCGTATTGGGGATTCTGCGCTCATAGTCGTCGAGGTACATTTGCACAGCCAATCCGATATTCCTCAGATTTGATTTGCAGGCTACTTCGCGTGCCGTCTCCTTGATCTTCCGCATCGCAGGCATTAGGATTGCCAACAATACGGCAATGATGGCAATAACCACCAATAGCTCTATTAAGGTAAACCCTCTTGCCATTTGCTTAGTGGACCTTTTTTGGTGATTTGTCATTGGTTTGCATCCTATACATTTGTCTCATAAATTTGGGTAAATCAATAGTTTTCCCCAAGATATTCCGGATGTTGGTATGATGAGGAAACCAGCAGCTTCCTGGACTGCCAACAACCTACTTTCGCAATCTTCTTTATTCGACGTTTCTAATCTAAGCCAACTCAACTACTATGCCGAGCTTTTATGCCACGAGTATATCAAATCTATCTCGAAAGTCCAACTATTTTTTTCCTTCTCGGGCAGTTTTGTTTGACATAACGGGTCCAAACCCAGATATTTTCACCTAAAACAGCTCCTGCCAAGTTCTTTTAACATACCACAAGCAGTCCATCCCGTCAAGAAAAAAGTGGTTCCAGCGGCTAAAAAAAAATATGCAAAATACTGGCAATTTCAGGCTAAATGTATTATCTTACTGAAATAGTAAGCTTGCCACCGTGGCTAAGCGTTCTAAATGTAACTTTAGTAAAAGAGAGGAGCTAACCACAATGAACCGACCAAAAACCACAAAACTGGGAAACACTCTCCTGGCTGTGGCAGCCATCCTTATCATCTTAGCAGCCGGCGCAAGGGCCCAGCAGAAGCTGGGTGACCTTGTAACAGAAGGCGGCTTCGATTGGATGATGGGCAAATGGGTGGCTGAAACCAATGAAGGTCAGGAGCTGCAGATCATCTACAAATGGGAGCTCGATAAGCACTTGGTTACCGTGCATCTTAAATGGCCGAATTACGAGTACCGCGGTATGATCTTCTACCTGCCTTCTGAGGACAAAATCGTCCAGGTTGGTTTGGATAACAGAGGCGGTAACGGCAGGGGGACCTGGGACACCGACGGTAACAAGGCCTTCAATAAATATGAGCACACCGGGGCCGATGGCCAGACTAACAAAATGGGGATGGCTCACTCGAAAGTGGATGCCAACACAATGAAGTTGGAAATTTACGAGGTGTATAGCACGGGTGAGCTTGCTGATTACCCGAGCTTCACGGTAGAGTACAAGCGCCAGAAGGAGCAGGCCCCCAAAAAAGAAAGTGGCACGACTCCATAACATTTCAGGGCGAAAGCAAAAAGCGGACGATAAATCTAATTGTTATTTATTCCATCAGATGTAGAGTCGAAACGGATGTTTTGTCCCTGCTCCAGCACCAATTGAGCTTAGGCTAACTCCGTTAGAAATTACTTCACATAGGGGACTGTCAGGCTTGCAGCGCCGATTTCTAACGGGGCTTACGTCTAATTGGTGCTGGACCAAACCGTCCTATAAACCATAACAGGCTTTACAAAAGCAGCCTCGATTCTCGATACTCGATACTTGATTCTCGACGAGCATCGAGCATCCGGCATCGAGCATCAAGCAGCCTAATGCTTTTATGAACAAGGGCTTAGGTCACATTTCAAAGCTTTGGGCATCCTGCGTGAATGCAGGGAAGCTCAACATTTTACCTCATTGAGTTACAAGATAGGGGTAAATTACTTCTGCAGATTGTCCGAAAAAGTATCAAGCTCGAGTATTTGCTATCGCCAAGAAAGCAAAACAAAGACGGTTTTTGTCTTTGGTGGTTCATTTTATATTTAAAACAAAAAGTCTGGTGAGTAGTGAGTGGTGAGTATTTAACTCACCAATAATTAACTATTCACCAATTAGGGGCCGATAAACAGCAGTACGCCTGTTAGTCCTAAGGACTTCTTAGGGAGAAGCGTATGTATCCATATTTGAAGTGGAGGTAATAGTAATCGGATGGACTCGGCACGAACCATCTCCAAAATTGCTGAAGTGGAAGCGAATCTTCCTTTTGGTGAATTGCTTGTTTCCAAAGGTCTGTTAACTCATGAAGAATTAGAGAAAGTGCTGAACGAGCAGCGCAAGGAAGGGGGGCGGCTGGGTGAGGTACTGCTTCGACTTGAGAAGCTAAATCACGAGGATGTTACTCTGGCCCTGGCTGAGCACCTCTCGTTGGAATACATCCGTTTAGATGATAGCAACAAGATAAACAAGATAGATATGGATATCGCCCGCGTGCTGCCTGAGGGTATCGCCAAGCGATTCTGCCTTGTGGCTGTCGGCGAGGCTGACAACAAAGTCGTCGTTGTGATGGCTGACCCGCTCAACGTTATCGCGATAGATACGGTTACACTGAAAATGAAGCGTCAGATTAAGCCGGCAATTAGTTCTCCTCAGGAGATCCGGCGGACGATAGAGTTGATTTATCACGGTTCGGATGTTGAAGAACAACAGCTTCGCAGCCTGGTAGAGGGCGAAGTCGATGAAGAAAGGCGTATAGAGCAAGATGTACTTTCAGAGGAGCCGGATACCAGCGGCGAAGAAGATGCAAATAAAGCACCTGTGATTCGGTTCGTTGACCTGCTCCTGAGCCAGGCGGTCAAAAGCAGAGCGAGTGACATTCATATCGAGCCTCAGGAAAAAACAACGGTGGTTCGCATGCGAATTGATGGTTTGCTCCGTGATATGGTACCACCGGCCAAAAAGATGCAGGCAGCGGTAATCGCCAGGATTAAGATTATCTCGCGGATGGATATCGCCGAGCGCAGGCTGCCCCAGGACGGACGATTCAAAGTCAAGACGTCC
>CAYTND010000187.1:0-5073 GCA_964438965.1 uncultured Pirellulales bacterium | reverse complement strand
GAGCATGCCCAAGAAATCCATGATGTACATGTCGCCGCCGGCCTCGCTGTTGGGCGGTTTGTAGGCAGGGACGCCAATGACGGGATGTTCACGGACGAAGGCAGCCAGCTCGATAAGCTGGTCGAACTCGGCTATAATCTTTTCATGGTCAGGGTGGCCTTGCATAACGTTACCGAAGTTGAAGAAGACCAGTTCCGGCGCGCCGGCAAGGACGCTCATGTAGGCCTGGTCGAGAAAGTCGTACTCGGCGCAGTCGCCGTGGTCAAACCAGGCGCCGCCAATCTTGTCCCCTGCGATGTCCGCGAGCCAGCGGTAGTTGACAAATCCTTCGTAGGGCTGCACGAAACCGAACCGTTGTGTGCTGCGGCCGCGGGTTTCCGTACCGACCCAGACCTCATCGAATACCTGGGGAAACGTTTCCGTGTCGTAGCCGAACAAATGGAACCGGTCGTACCACTGGGGATATTTGACTATCATCGTGATGGTGGGGTTGACCTCTTTCGCGGGCCCAACGAAGATTGATTGGGCCAGCTCGGTGAGCAAAGCTCGCCGATATTCACCCCAGGAACGGTCGCCCTTAGCGGCCTTCGATTCCTCGCTCACGTCGCCTGTGCAGAGAAAGTCGTCAACGATAAAGGTATCGAAGATACCTGCCGCCGTGCGGATGACTTTCTCGATATCGCGTTGGGTCTTTTTATTTTGCCAGTTGAACCAGCCGAGGGGGCCTTTTTGGCGCACGCCGAAATCACCGCCGGGTACAGTGGCGATACCGCCAACCACGTCGATGTCTTTCTGGCCGAGCCAGTTGCGTACAAAGATTAGGTGTTCGGGCCGGACAACATGGCCGCCACGGTAAACTTCAATGTAAAGCTTAGTAATGCCCATGCGCCGGATAGTTTTCCAGGCCCGCGTGCGGACGGTCTCATCGGTAGCGAGCTGCTCGACCTGGCGCGATGTGGCGTAGGACCCGAGGCGCAGATCGCCCCTCCGTGCCCGCGCTTTCCCCAGTTGGCCTCGGGCGGTGCAATGCCCAGAAAAGCTCATTGCTATAAGTGTTATCGCACTAATCAATGCAACTGGTTTCACAAGCACACCTTCCGTATTTCAATATGCGTTCAATGGTTTCTAAGCTTATCCTATAGATTACTCTGACCGAGGCGAAAATGCAAGTGATGAACTGCGAGATATTTTTGGGTTGCTTATGGCGACAGGCCCCTGTATAATCGTGCATTAAGCTCGATTCAGCAAAGGGATTACGCTACTACTGATTGGTCAAGACCGCCCTGCCTTTCTCCAATAAGTTTTGAATATGGGTTCCTGCATTTTTAAGAGAGAAGATTGATATTTTTGAAGAGGTAAACAAGATGCCGTCAATCGAAGGAAAAACAGGGTCGTCGGAGAATGCTTATGCCAGCCTCAGACCCGGAATTTTTGCATGTGCGGTGCTGTTAGGATTGGTCGGCAATATTTTGTCTGCAAATGCGGCACCGCCCACAAAGAGGATTAAGCCAATCCAATTGCATCCGGATAATCCCCATTATTTTCTGTGGCGCGGCAAGCCGACAGTTTTGATAACGTCCGGTGAACATTACGGGGCAGTGCTCAATCGAGCCTTCAATTACAAGAAGTACTTCAAGACTCTTGAATCACACGGTTTTAACCTGACCCGGACATTCAGCGGGGCGTACTGTGAGCCTCCAGGAGCATTTAAGATTCGGAATAATACATTGGCACCGGCAAAAGGTCGGTTGATATGCCCCTGGGCCAGGAGCAATACACCCGGTTACGCAAATGGCGGTAATAAGTTCGACCTAACAAAGTGGGACAGCGCTTACTTCAAACGCCTTCGCGATTTTGTCGCCGAAGCGAGCAAAAACGGCGTTGTAGTTGAACTGGTATTATTTTGCCCATTCTACAAAGACGATATGTGGAAACTCAGCCCGATGAATGTCGCCAATAATGCGAACGGCATCGGCAAAATGAAACGCATTAAGGTTTATACGTTAAATCATCCCAAGCTGTTAGCTGTGCAGGATGCAATGGTACGCAAGATAGTCGAGGAGCTAAGGGACTTCGACAACGTCTATTATGAAATCTGCAACGAGCCGTACTTCGGCGGCGTAACGCTCGAATGGCAAAATCACATCGCCGAGACCATCGTCAAGGCCGAAGCAAACTTCAAGGCAAAACACTTAATCGCTCAGAACATCGCTAACAAGTCCAAGAAAGTGGTCAACCCGAATCCTAATGTGTCTATTTTCAATTTCCATTATGCCAAGCCACCAAAAGCTGTTACCGAGAACTACGGCTTGGATAAAGTAATCGGCGACGATGAGACGGGCTTTGCCGGTAGCGGGCCGAAGCCATATCGGCTGGAAGGCTGGGATTTTATCATCGCCGGCGGCGCAGTCTATGATAACCTCGACTACTCATTCACAGTCGGCCACGAAGACGGAACCGCAAAAATTAACGCTCCCGGTGGCGGCGGACCAGTCCTGCAAAAGCAGTTGGAGATTCTCAAGGATTTCATTAGCAGCTTCGACTTTATCAGAATGAAGCCGGACAACTCAGTCATCGAAGGCGGGGTTCCCGATAAGGCAACAGCGCGTGCCCTGGTCCAGGTGGGCCGTAATTATGCCATTTATATCAATGGCGGCGGTGAAGTAAAATTAGTAGTCGAGTTGCCGAAGGGGACTTACAGAGCAGAATGGGTGAACACAAAAACGGGAAAGCTTGATAAGACCGAGACGTTTCGGCACGCCAACGGCAATCGGACGCTGCTTTCACCTAAGTATGTTGATGACATCGCCCTGCGGATTCGGCAGGTGCCGAAGAGCAAGTAGCCTCAACGTCTGTGAGGATGGAAAGAACCGGTGGACGGAATAAGCGACGGTAAAAACAATTTAGTAACTGTTATTCACGACCGTATAATTATTTATCCTCAAGACTAATTTCGTATTGTATATAGAGCAGAATAGTAAGCGACGGGAAAAAGGTTTTTGTTGCGCTTAGCGGCGGATGGGTTGACAAGGCATCAAATTAGTTAGTATTATACTGACAACAATCTACGGCTTTTGAATATGCGAGTAAACGATAACATTTTGGACCTGCTCAGGGAAAAGGGAGCTGAAGCTGCATGGAAAGCGCAGCGAGGCGTAATATTACAGCCGGGCGCTATCGGCGATTGTATATTGACCCTGCCGTTAGCTGCGTTTATGAAAGATGTTCTCGGACTGGGCAGTGTTGATATTCTTGGGCATAGTGAATATGTCGGCATTTTACCAGGCAGAACCTGCATTGACGGCATTAGCTCCATCGATTCAAAAGATTTACATCGATTGTTTGTGGAAACGAAGGCATTTGACCTTAAGGACGGGGACCCTTTGATAAACACATTTTCCGGCTATGCCTGGATTGTGACATTTTTAGGTGAGCTGGACAGCAACTTTGAACAAAACCTGATTTTCACCGCCCATTGCAGCCACAGTGCGGAAGTTATAACCCTGTCTCTGAAGCCGCCCAAAGGTTTCTCCGGCCATTTAACAGACTTTTACATACAGCATTTTATCAGCCAGAGCGGTTTGTCTTTGCAGCCCCGGCAGGTTCGGCACGGCGATTGTTTAATAAAAACAACCGAGGTGGATATAGCCCAGGGTAAAGAACTGCTGAAAGAAATAGGTCTTGTCTCTGGTAAGAAACTGGTGGTTATTCAGCCGGGCAGTGGTGGAACAAGCAAATGCTGGCATCTGGACAATTTTTTGGCTGTGGCCAAAGAGCTTGGTTCAGAAGGCATCGATGTGATATTCTTATTGGGGCCTGCTGAGCTGGACAGATTTAGTGATGCAACAATTAAGAACATTAGCAGTGTTGCAAGGTGCCTGACGAATTTGTCCCTGGCGCAGGTATTAGAGATTTTGAGCTGTGCGAACGGGTTTATCGGTAATGACAGCGGGATTACGCACTTGGCTGCGGCCTTGGGGGTCAGGACGTTAGCTGTTTTTGGCCCAACTAATTCGGTAGTATATAGACCCATTGGCTCGGCTGTAACAGTATTTGCGAAGAAGACCGCAGCTTTTGCCACGAAGCCCTCAGCGGGCCTGCAGCGTGAGCTTTTGGATGTTTTGATTGGGTAAAGTTTAGAGTGCCTAAAGTGCCTAAAGTTTAGAGTGCCTGAAGTTATTTGTTTTTTTAACTTTAGCTCACTTTAGGCACTTTAGCTCACTTTAGGCACTTTAACGGGCTTGACCACCGGCCAGCTTCTCTGCTATAATACTCCGGTTTTGGTATTGCTCTATGAGTTGTGGCAATTGAGTGTAACAGAGAACAGAAAACAGAGGACAGAACCGACTTCTGACTTCATAAAGGTTTTTATATGCAGGAAAGAACTTTGGGTGAATTAGCCGAATATGTAGCTGGAAGGGTCTGCGGTGACCCTGATGTGAGAATCAAATCTGCTTCGACACTTGCGCGGGCGGGCAAAGGTGATATTAGTTTTCTGACCAACCGCAAATATGAGAAACAGCTGCGAACGACTAAGGCAAGTGCGGTAATCGTGGGCAAGGAGACACCCACCACCTCGGTTCCCCTTCTGATAGCTGAGGACCCTTACTATGCCTTTATGCAGATAATGGTGCTGCTGCACGGACATCGTAAGCATAAAAAGGTAGGGATTAGCCAACGGGCTTCAATTTCCGACAGTGCGAAAATTGGCGCTGACTGCCACATTCATGATTTTGTAACAATAGCCGATGAGGCAAGGATCGGCGACGGCTGCATAATTTATCCCTGTGTGCACGTTGGACAAGGTGTGCAAATTGGTAATGACAGTATAATATATCCCAATGTTACTATTTACGATGGGTGCAAAATAGGAAATCGTGTAATTATAAATGCGAATTCGACAGTCGGGGAAGACGGCTTCGGCTACGCCACCCATAAGGGAACACACCACAAAATACCACAGACTGGGATTGTGGTTATAGAAGATGATGTTGAAATCGGTGCTTGTTGCGGGATCGAACGAGGAACACTTGGCGACACTGTAATAGGCCAGGGCAGTAAGCTGGGAGACCT
>CAYTND010000186.1:0-5099 GCA_964438965.1 uncultured Pirellulales bacterium | reverse complement strand
GCATCATCACTTACCCCCACACAATGCTTGCCCATCTCGGCATTATATTTCTTTATGAAATGTTCAATCAAAAGCGGAATGTCATCTTTTCTTTCCTGCAATGCCGGCAGATGAATGCCGACAACATTCAGCCTGTAGTATAAATCCTCTCTGAACCGCTCTTCTTTTATTTCCTGCAGCAAATCCCGGTTCGTAGCGGCAATCAGCCGCAGGTCAACATCCACAGGCTCGGTGGAACCGACCGGCATTATTTGTCGCTGCTCCACCGCCCGCAACAGCTTCACCTGGCAACTCATCGGCATATAGCCTATCTCATCCAGAAACAAAGTCCCATTATGGGCAACCTCGAAAAGTCCTTTTTTGTTTTCAATTGCAGAGGTAAAACTTCCCTTCTTGTGGCCGAATAATTCGCTCTCAAGCAGCCCCTCAGGTATTGCGCTACAGTTTACCACGACAAAACGTCTGCCGTTCTGTGAGCCTAATGAGTGTATCGCGCGGGCAACTAATTCCTTGCCGGTGCCGCTCCGTCCGGTTATCAACACGTTACTTTTGGTATTAGCCACCTTTCGAATCATTTCAAAGACCTGCTGCATCACTTCTGTCCGGCCGATGATCTGCCCTATATCGAACCTGCCGTCAAGTTCACGTTTTAACTCTTGATTCTCTTCCTGCAACTCCAGATACCGTAAATGCTGCCGGATTTTTGCCAATATATCTTCAAATACCACGGGTTTCATCACATAATCACAGGCACCGAGTTTGATCGCCTCGACGGCCATCTCGATTGAACCATAAGCTGTTATCATTATCACACGCGTCTGTGGCCTTGTCCTCATTATCTCTCGCAGAACCTTTATCCCGTCGGCGCCGGGCATCTGGATATCCAGTATGACCACAGCATACAACTGTTTGGTGATGGCATCTATCGCATCGGTACCATTGTCCACGGTTGTAACTGTCATTCCTTCTTCCTGAAGAACTTTTGCGAACGTCTTTCGGAAAATCGTTTCATCATCTGCTAATAATATTTTACTAATCATAAGCCACTATACCTTATTTTTGAAATTTTCAATTGCTTTATCGTCGGCCTTTACAGTTGTGACACTATATAGCGAAATCCATTCGAGCATTGCCGGTGGCAATTAGATTTTTCTGAGGCCTTATTGGGATTCGTATTATTACTACAGTTCCATTATCAGGTTCGGATTCCAATCTAATAGTGCCGTCAATTTCGCTAACAAGATTATAGCTTATAAAAAGTCCAAGCCCGGTGCCCTTGCCAATTTCCTTGGTAGTGAAGAATGACTCAAAAGCACGCTTGGCAACCTGAGGACTCATCCCGACCCCTGTGTCACGAATCCGAATTTCAACCATCGCATCTTTAAGTTCTCTCGTTATTTCCAGAACACGCTCCTGTTCATCCCCCCTGGCATCCATTGCATCCATCGCATTTATAAAAATGTTTAGAAAAACCTGCTCAAAAAGTTGTGGATTCAGCCATACCATCGGCAAATCAGAGTTGATGACATTTTTAATTGTGATTGACTGCATACGTTTATCGAATTTGACAAGTGACAGCGTGTTATCTGTCAACTCGTTGATATCGGTCCATTTATACTCACCTGTGGCCGGCCGAGATAAACTCAGCATACGTTTCAAAATATCAGAAATACGGTCCACCTGATGTCCTATAAGCAACAGTTGTTCCTTTTCTTCATGTGTGCTCAGCTTTCTGCACAAGTACTGCACTACCGAAGAAAGGCTCGCAAGAGGATTACCTATCTCATGAGCAATACCCGCAGCCATTTGACCTATAGCTACCATTTTCTCGCGATGTGCCATTTGTACCCGTGTCATCTTCAACATTTCGTTAATCGCCGTTATCTGTTCAGCCCGATCTCGAAGGTCTTTTTCTAAGCTTTTATGTTTGGCGGTCATTCGCACGATAATTATCCTCATTAAATACTGTATCAGCACCACCGTACAGGTAAACGCCACAAAAATCCCAAGTGCATATACCGGATTTCTCCACAAGCCGCCCACAGCAGAAAGTTTTAACGGATAATATCCCAGCCATCCTCCTCCATTCAGTTCATTAACCGCCAGCAGACCAAACAATAATATAGTTGTCAGACCGACACTGTAGGATAAATTCCTCGGCAGTATTATCGCTGCTACAATGACATGAAATATATAAAAAAGGAAAAATGGATTAACAACTCCCCCTGAAAAATGAAGGGCTGCTGTGAGAATAACCAGATCCGCCTCCACCTGGACCATTCCCAGCACAATATCTTTTAGCCCGACCCCGGCACCTTTCTTGGTCGCCACTAAATAATAGAGAATATTGCATAGCAAAAGCACCCCCGCACATACATAGATCGGCACGGGGCTTATCAGCACAGGGAAAACATAACTACCTACCAGAGCGGCAATTACTAACCCCACAGCAGCAATCCATCTAAGCTGTATCAACCAGAGAAGCTGCTCAGCGAGCACCTCTCGAGCACATTGATTCGGTTTATCCACAGCGTTAAACGCCAGCTCAACCTTTGGAGCCATACTCGGTTCCTCACATTTTCCTGCGCAAATATAACACTATGTGCGATTTTTCCACGTTATTTCTTTTTACTAAATGCTGACCCACTCATCAGTCAGTCAATGTTTTTTACCATTTGCAGCGCAGAAATGCAAGGAAAAATCTCAGTTATGAGAAATAGTTGTACCCCATAGCCTTTGGATGTCCGTTTATTCGCCAAAAATCCAAGAATTTCTACTACTACCAAAATAAAAAAATGCTTTTTTAAACATATTTAATCTGTCTTTGGGAGCTGGAAAATCTCTCCGGTACGTGTTCGTTCAGCTTGTTTTTCGGTATTTAGGCCGATTTCTTCATCTGTCAGGTAACAGGCAGGCTCCGGCGCCCACGGGTCGCCGAAATGCAAATCCGCACGCACCCGCTAACTGCGAAAGTTGGGCTAATATCGGTTATCGTTTGTCGGCTGTAACCCAACTGGAACCAAGTTCTTCAGAACTGATAACCAGCTTGGGCTTAATAAGCCCTGTCTCTTCCACTATGCCAAACAGCTCCGCCTGTGAATATGCGCCAACCATTACGTTGAAAAGCGCAGGGATTAACGGGCCGGTCTTTCGGTCGTTTAAAAGAAATTCCTGTATCACGACTAATCCACCACAAACCAGTGAATCATACGCTTTCTTTAGCTTCATCTGCGCTTTACTTCCAGGACCATGCATCACATCGGAAAGCAATACCACGTCGTTATCTTCTCCAAAGTCATCGGTTTCCCAGTCTCCCTCCCGCACAGTTATTACATCCTGCATCCCTTCTTTGGAAATGATTTCTTTGGTAATCGCGATAGTTTCCGGCAGGTCAAAAACCACCGCTTTAAGCTCAGGATAACGCCTGCACGCAGCTATAGAATACGTCCCAGGTCCTCCTCCTACATCGAAGAGCTTTTTTCTACCTGTCAAATCAACAGAGTCTATAAACAGTTGTGCCCGACCGGCAACAGCAATATTATGCATACCCATAATAAAATTTCTGTGATCATCCGGATTGATAGTTACCCGCTCACCCCCTAAAGTAACGTGATCAGCTAACCTGCTCCAAAAGTCCCACACTGTTGCCGTATGAGCTATTATATCACCCTGATATAACTTCCGACCGCGCACAAGATATGTTTGAGCAAGTTCAGTGTTTTTGTATTGATTACCCTCTTTTTCAAGCAAACCCATTGAGGTACATGCTATCAACAGTTTTTTCATCATTTCGGGGTCGCTCTTAATTGTTCGACATATCTGTTCAGCAGACATGGGCTTTTCGGATAGAATTGTGAAAAGACTTAAAGTATTCGCAACATGTAGTACCCTTGCTGCTCTATACCCCCAATTCAAATCATTCAATATTGCAATACCGTTTTCCATTCCAGCTTCTCAATTGGACACTTTTTATTTCAGATACCTTGGAGCTTCTGCTGCAACAGTATCCGGCGAAAAGTGAAAGCAATCCCTCATCGACACAATAGGCTCTTTATCCGTTAAACGACCAAAGCATTGGTTCGCTCGTATAATATTTGAGTTAGAAGACGAATACAAGTTTTTAATAAAACTGGAAAAAGAGTAGATACGGGCTGTTTTTGGGTGTTGATGCGAAACGTTTACAAAACAAATGATTGTGCCGGCATTTAAGTAAGAGTTTTTAGTTGTGAGCTATTTTTTTTACTGTAAATGCAAAAAAAACGATATTTCTCATAAATGATAATGTCGTTTGGCAGGCAACCTGAATTTGCCAATGATTGGCGAATTGAGCTATTCGACAAGCAACGTCGGCTCTCAAAGTTGAGAAAAACGCTTCGCTTGCGCCAATATCAAAGATTTCAAGACGTGACATCAGCGGTGGTTGGGTTAACTTTACATGACTTTGCTGTTATAATACATAACTTTGCTGTTATAGTTAATCTTTCATGTTAATTGGTGAACGAATGATATCTGAATGTTTATGCAAAAGAAATTATCAGGAATAATGCCAAAGTACAAGACATTTTCTCACGGCTATGAGTTTAAGAATTTTGAGGGGCAGCCAGAGGAGAATTTGACTCAAACAGGAATCCCTGCAAGAGTGACGATTCCGTTGAGGCAGGGATTTGGTAATGAAGTTGCCCCTATTGTGGAGTCTGGCCAAAAGGTCGCGGCAGGTCAAATAATCGGAAGAGACGACGAATCGGTATCGAACCCGGTTCACAGTTCAGTAAACGGAAGAGTAGTAGAGATAGAAAAGATAGATTATCTCGGCAGAGAAATGGGAGCGGTAGTTATAGAATCTGACGGTACGGGTGACTGGCAAATGTTGGAGGGCTATTCATCCAAATGGGAAGACTTGTCCGCTGAAAAGATAGGTGAGTTAATTTATCTTTCCGGGGCAGGTTCGGCTGGCAGAGCGGGCATACCGACCAGATTTAACAGTTCGGTAATTGCTCCAACTGAAGTAGAGAATGTCATTATTCAGGGTATTGGCTCCGATGTGCATAACCTCTCAATTGGTGTTCTTTTTGAAAATGAGGGGCTATCGCATTTTCTAG
>CAYTND010000185.1:0-5117 GCA_964438965.1 uncultured Pirellulales bacterium | reverse complement strand
GGTTGACGTTACGGACCAGAAGCTTTATACGCTCTCGGACGGGACGAAAGCGATTTTGGCTAAACTTAATCAGCCGATTACAGCTAAACTCTACTACGCAAAGACCGCTGCACTGAAAGGGCCGGACCAGATTCGGTTTTTCAACAACTATTACCAGTTCGTAAAAGCACTGCTGGAAGAATACGTTGCAGTCTCCAAAGGTATGGTCGAGCTGGAACTAATCGACCCGCGGCCATTCTCCGACGACGAGGTGCAGGCATTGAGGTATGGATTGAGGCGATTTCCTATTACTCAGGAGGAAAACTTTTTCTTCGGTTTAGTATTGCAGACACAATTTGGGGTTGAAAAGGCTATACCATTCTTTTCGCCGGACCGGGAGAATTTTGTTGAGTATGATATAAGCTACCTGATAGACACCGCAATCACCCGACAGAAAAGAAAAGTAGGTGTAATGAGCTCACTGCCGGTAATGGGAGATGACGTGAGCGGTTATATGTATGAGATGATGCTCAGGCAGGGCCAGCAGCCGAAGCCGCCCTGGACTTTTGTCGAACAATTGCGAAAACAGTACGAGGTTGTCAGTGTCCCCGCAGACGTCAATGACATTAACGATATTGACATTCTTCTGGTTATTCACCCGAAAGACCTGCCGGAACAGACGTTGTTTGCAATAGACCAGTTTGTGCTGAAAGGCGGCAGGATGATCGTCTGCGTTGACCCTCATTGCTTTGCGGATAAACCAGACCGGAGGATGATGCAGATGGGGATGCAGGTTTCGCGCAGCTCGGAGCTGAACGTCCTTCTGAAGACATGGGGCATTGAGATGCCGGTGAATACTTTTGCCGGCGATTTGAATCTGGCGTCGATGGCTTCAATTCGTGCCAATCAGAGACCAGAGATGATAATAGGTTATCTTAATCTGACGCCGGAAGGAAAATGCTTCGACACCGGCAATGTTATTACAGCCCAGCTTAACCAGGTAAGGCTTCTATTCTCAGGTGTGCTTAGGGAAGTTGCGGACCCAAATGACCCAGCCGATATTAAGCGGATGCCGCTTATTATGACGACCAATAGTGGCAATAGCTTTTTGATAAGCAACGCGTATGAACTGATGATATTAGACCCATCAAAGCTTATGAGTAAATTTGTCGAGGGTAACAAGCCTGTCGCGATGGGTTATCTGATTACGGGCCGCCTTAAGAGTAGTTTCCCTGATGGTATCGAGATTGAGGTTGAGGCCGACGAGGAGTCTTCGGACGAAACCACAGACCCTAACGATACTAAGAAAATAAAAAAGCGGATTAAAGGCCTGAAGGAAGCCCAGCAGGATTGTGTGGTGGTGGTTTTCGCGGATGTTGACTTTATAAGCGATTCGATAGCGTATCAGAGTTCGTTCTTCGGCAAGATGGTTGTTGGTGATAACAGTGCATTAGTGCTGAACGCAATTGATGATTTGAGCGGGTCAAGCGATTTGGTTTCAATCAGGTCGAGAGGGAACTTTAAGCGGCCATTTCTTGTTGTTAACGAAATTGAAAGACAGGCGGAAGAGGAAACTCGCGAAGAAGTGGCGAAGATTAATGCGCAAATTATAGGTTTTGAGAGCGAGCTAAAATCTATTCTGGCATCGGCTAAACAAGGCCAGGAAGAGGTTATCGGCAGTACGATTCTACAGAAGCAGCGAGAAATTGAATTGAAACAACGCCGGGCACAGCGTCAATTGAATGAGGTAAGATTGACAAGACGCGAACGAATCGAACATTTAGGCAATCGGCTTCGGGGTTTTAATATGCTGTTGGCCCCAGCGGTTACTCTGATAATTGCTATAGTATTGGGAATCTGCCGCAGTGTAAGGAAAAGACATTATATCAGTCATGCAAGTGATGCTTGAGGAAAAGCACGAAACTCGACCCAGCAACGCTGGGTTTGGATCAATACCCGCCGCTGGCGGGTCGAATTTCGGATTTAAGTAATAAAACAGGAGTTTAATAGATGAGTAACAGGAAACTGACAATATTAGGTATCGTTGCGGTTTTTATGGTTATATGGGCTGTGGTTCAGTCGCGTGTTTCAAACAGGACAAAGATTGAGTTGGATAAGCCAACCCATCTTATCCAGGGACTTGACCCGGCTGATATAGACAGTATCGTTTTGAAGACAACTGAAGAAACGGTAAACCTTAAGCGTCAGCAAAGGGGTTTTGTTGTTGTTAATAAGGACAATTATCCCGCCAAGACAAGTGAAATAAATAATTTGATTACCAAGATACTGGAGATTCAGAGGTCACAATTTGTTACAGACAACGTTTCAAATCACGAAGACCTTGGAGTAACAGAGGAAGAAGCTAATACCGTAGTTAAATTTTTCAAGACGGATTCATCGCTGCTTACAGGAGTTATCGCGGGTAAAGCCAAAGAGGTTGGCCAGGGTACTTATGTAAGACTTGCTTCGAATGATAAGGTTTATGTGGCGCCAAGTCTGCCGTGGCTCGGTGGTACGGCGATGAGTTATCTTGAGCAGGAGCTTTTTTCAGTGAAGCGCGAGGATATTGTGTCAGTAAGGGTTAGTACTGCGGGTGGTGAATATACGCTGAAAACAACGGATGAGGGCAAAGGCGTTATACTGGAGAATATTCCCGCCGGCAAAAAGTTTAAGAGTGATGATGGTGATAGCGTCTTTACTGCTTTAACGAGTTTGAGATGCGATGACGTTAAGAAAAAATCGGGCGATTTGACCTTTGACGGAGGATTCGTTTGCAGATTGAAGGACTCAACCGTTTATACCCTAAAGATAGCTCAAAAGGATGATAAGACGTATGTCACTTGTGAAGCAGAATTTACGGATAAAACGCCTGTAACAATAGGTATTAAAGCCGAGCCGCAAGAAGAGCTGAAAAAGAAAGAAGCTAAACTGCTCGCCCAGGAGAGTGCGCTAATATTCACCAGGAAACATCAGGGATGGGTTTACGAAATAGCTGAGTGGAAGGCGAAGAATCTGACTAAGGAACTCTCAGATTTAATCGAGGACGAAGAGAAACCCAAAGAAAAAGACGAGTCTGAGGACCCCAATTCTGTAAAGCCCGATGAGACTGCTGTACCACCAATTGAGGAACCTAATGCGGTAGAATCCGAATCGTAGAACGTCCAAAACGAAAACCGGTTCGGCAATATCTCAAGAGTCCCTGTCGCAAAAATAGTCATCGTCTCGCTCTAAAATGATACTCCATCTTCTAAATGAATGAAAGGATAGCTATAAGCATGCACAAACGAAGAGGATTTACCTTGATAGAACTTTTAGTGGTGATTGCTATCATTGCGTTATTAATGGCGATATTAATGCCTGCACTACAACGTGCAAAGAAACAGGCCAAGAATGTCAAGTGCCAAAGTAATATGCGTCAGATTGGCCTGGGAGCCAATTTCTATGCCGAGGATTATGAATTGTTCGTTCCCCGGGGCAAGGCAGGCGGCACAGGCGGGGCCTGGTATCAACTTTTTATGCCCCTTTTAGCCCAGAAGCCTATCGGCAACGATTACCGTACAGTAGATATATATCGCTGTCCCAGCTACCCTGATAAAGAGCAAACCGTTTGCTACGTTGTCAACGGCTGGGACTTCAAAAATAAAAACGACATGCAGGGCACAGAGATATTAAAACCGTCTAAGTTAACCACCTGCACCAATCGAGCACGTACTATTTACCTTGCTGATAATGAGGACGGTTCGTGGCGACATATAATCAGAAAAGCCAACGACCCGGGACACAATCGATGTGATGTGTGGACTCCGGGGCATCTGCCAACCTCTGATAGTCAAGATGTTACCAGAGGCAGGCGGGTTGCGAGAGCTCGGCACAGAAGGGGCACCAATTGTCTGTTTCTTGATTGGCACGTCGAGTGGGTGGCTCCTGAGGATGTAACTATAGACTTGTGGAGATTTGTAAAATAGTGTATTTGTATGTAAGTGCGTTGGCTATTGAAGTGCCGGTATCTGCCCGGTGAGCAGGCGGATATGAAAATCTACACTTCGGATTTCGCGGTCAGCTTGTATGCAGCGAGTAACCCGCGCATCACATCCGTTGCAGTGACTATTCCACGAAGCTTTTTTTCATCGTCAACCACAGGAAGGCAGCTTATCTTCATCTCATGCAGCATTTTTACAGCATCGTAGAAACTGCAGGTGGGCAAAACATGAACTATCTCTCGGCTCATGATGTTCTTTACAAATAGCTCAAGACTTGCATCCTCCGGGGCAACGTCAAATAGGTTGGAGCGAAATACCTCGGCGCTGGTTCCCGCTGAGCGGGCTCCCTGTATCTGGCCTTGCCTGCTACGCATGGGAAGATAACGCAGAATGTCCCGGTCAGAAATGATGCCCGTTAGCCTGCCTTGCTTGTCCACTATCGGCACGTGTCTGAATTTGCCCTCTTGCATGACATCCATTGCTTTGGCCAGATTGTCCTGCTCTTCCAACCAAACAACTTGCTCAGTCATAACATCTTCAACTGTTCGGAGAACCGATGAGAGCACATCCGCCACCTCGTCCGAACCTCCGGAAAGCAGGTCAAGGAGATGTTTATTCTTTGGGTTCCCGTCTTGCGGGGTCCCTCCTGCCTTTTCTGCTTTTACGTTTAGCTGGCGTATCGCATCGAGCCTTACAAAAAGCTTCACAATATCCGCACTCGTGACAATGCCCACCATGTCCCCATCATCAAGAACAGGGACCATGTCAATGCGGTCTTCCACCATAAAGGTAATTATGTCCGGTATCGGTGTCTGAGGCGACACGGACTTGGGATTTCTCGTAACGACTTGTCCCAGTGTTTGCCGCATCGCCTTTAAGTCTGTTTTTTCCTCGCCGATTTTTCCCACATAGGGGGAGATCTGTCGGAACAAATCTCTTTGTGAAACAATACCCACAAAGTATGCTTTTCCGTCTTTTTTGGTTGGAATGTCCATTACGGGAACGTGCCGAACTTTGTAATCCTTCATAAACTTAAGACACCCCTCTACTGTATCGTCTAAGGTTAGCGTCTTGATATCATGATTCATGATGTCCTCGACAAGACGTACCGACCGAAAAAAGACATCTTTCCCCTCGCACATATCATCTATCAGGTCT
>CAYTND010000184.1:0-5146 GCA_964438965.1 uncultured Pirellulales bacterium | reverse complement strand
TTCGGTGTGTCGAATATGTCAAGAGCACGCACGGTCATGTTCAGCGTTGCCCCATTCGGAAAACATCTCGATGACGGGCGAGACATCAGGGTCAAGCCATGCGAGGTTTGCGCCGCGGTGGCCGAGGCGATTGGCCGGATGATGGGGGACCATAATTGCGCGGCGCTGTTTTGCAAAGCGCTGGAACTGGCGCAGGTCATCGAACCGGACATACTCGCCTTCAAGAGTAGGGAAGAGGATATGGTAATCGCCGAGACTGGTAGAATGCCACTCAAAGCCGGAAATGGTAACAAACTTGCCGGGCTGGTCGTACTTGCGTACCATTTGCAGGACTTCCGGCCAGCGTTTCTTTGTAACCTCAAAACCATCGAGCCATTTTTTCTCGATATTATTCTCGTAATGGCCAATATCATGCCAGTAGCCGTGCGGCGTGAAGGCAAAGAAATCGAGATGGTTGCGCGCAATTTCAAAAGCCCTTTCGAGCGAACCCCGCGCATAACCAACCTCATTATGGTTATGCAAATCGCCGAAGTAGATATGATAGTTACCTATCCGTGGATGGTCGGATGCCGCCGATGACAATGCCGGTGTCAACGCCGAACAGCCTAACGAGGCCAACGATAATGAGCCAGCCGTGGAAGCCTTCAGAAACTGACGCCTTGTAATTGATGGTACCATCTCAAACTCACCTTATTAAAATAAATTGGTTTTCCCACGCTTAATAAGTGAACTAAAGGTTGGAGTGCCTAAAGTGACACGTAAGTGTCATCCTGAGGCGAAGCCGAAGGATCTGGTCAACGAAAAAGAGATTCTTCACTTCGCTGCGCTTCGTTCAGAATGACAGCAAAGCTGTCACTTTAGTCACTTTCCACTCACTACTCACCTTGCGGGACGCTAAATTTAACCTTCTGCCCAGCTTTGATTAGCAGGGTCTTGTCAAATTGTCTGTCACCAAATCTGCGGAGGACAAATTTCGAAAGAGACAATTGGCCATATAAGACCGACAACTCAACCTGAATATCTTTCTCATGCTTTTTAATAGAACAGGTTCCCCAGGCATAACCATTTGACCAGAAGAAGCTGCCGGTGGCACGGCCATCTTGGCCGTGTTTTTCACGGGCTGGAAGCCCGTGCCACGTAAAAGTCATTGATTTCTCTACGCCGGAATAACCAAACCCTGTCATTGCAAGCACAGCCGCCCAGCTTGCCATAGCGCGGGCGTAGTGGTGACCGCACTCAGCCTCGTCGAAGGGACTGCGCTTGCGTCCATCGTATCCGTCGCGGATGTTCCTGATGCACTTAAGCCCGTCGTCCACCTGGCCTTCGTACAGCATACCCACAGCCGCGGTGTACTCGAAGCCAGTCATCACCTCGGTGAAATATGGAAAAGGATTCTTCGGACGATTCTTCGGATAGCTGGCCATCAGCAGCGCCGACTCGTCACCCAAAGCAAAGCTCCTCATACAGTTAAAATGTCCGTACAGGCCATTCCTGAGATTGTACTTCATAATGGCCAGCAGCGTTTTGCGGACATTGGCCGGCTTGAGCAGGTATCCAAGGTCGCACACGTGAGCCATATACTGGCCTACAAGCTGGTCAACAAGGCAGCCCGAGCCGAGCTGGTAATCAGGTTTGGTTGGGTCTTTTGCTCCCATTCCGATGAGCAGACTCGGGGCTATCTGCGACTTATCCTTTGGCGGACGGATGTGATGCTCGTAGTACTCGCCGTTGAAAAGATTGTTATCTATCCATTCTTTGCCTCGCTCGAAGAGGTCCCGGCAGGTAGCGGCAAAGTCATCCTCGCCAAGATAACGAGCCATCTCTTCCGCCGCTCTTAATGCCCCCAAATACCACACGCCCATCTGCGGATTGGGGCCATAGTACTCCACATCCATCGTATTGTGCTGACAGCCTTCCATTACACCGTCACGGTCGGCGTCCCAGCCGCCTTCAATCCAGCAGAACTCCAGCGTCCTTTTTACGTGCGGCCAAAGGTCCTTTAGCATCTGGTCGTCGCCGGAGAGCTGCCAGTCGCGGTACATCTTCATAATGCACCCCATCTGACCGTCGGCTGCGGCCTTGCCAAAAGCCTGCGCACGCTCAAGCGGCAAGTTGACACGAAAACTCATCAGCCCCTTGTCATCCGTAGCGTGGGCGAACTCGACCTCGCGCATCGACTTAGCCAGCTCGCCGAATAGAAAAGTGGTAGCCTGCTCGTAGTTCCAAACATGGGTACACGAGCCGTGGCAACAACCTCTCTTATTACTGGAACCTTCCCAGCCGTAGAATCGTCCATCCTCCGTGCGAAAGCAGGTTTGGGTGCGCAGCGTGCTGATATTGAAAAGAGCCGCCTCTTTCACCACTTCAGGCAGATCGCTCCGGCAGAAAGTCCGCACAAAGCTGACGGTCGCTTCCTCCAGCTTTGCAAGCTGCGGTGCAACCTTCTCAGCCACATCCCACGCATCACTGTATTGTGTGGTATAGTAATTGCCGATACGGTCCTGCTCGTTTCCCTTCGGCGTCCAGGTATGACGGTTAGGAAAATGCCAGGTAAGTAAAAATGTTACTTCTTCTGTCCCTCGCGGCGGCAGCTTTACCTCGACGGCAAGTGAAGCCATTGGTGTATCTTCGGCTGTGGCTTTACGCTCCTGGAGCTTTCCATCGTTACTGAAGTCATCCCAGAAATCGAGTGCCGAACTGCCCCAGCCTTGTCTAATCCAGGCCGTGCGATAGCTAATGCCGGTCTCGGTAGGGGTAGTCAGCGCTATCGTGCCCCACTGCTCTGCTCTCGGGGCCACACCCTCGGAATCCATAAAGATACCCTGCACATTTCGGCCTTTGCGGAAGTGGTTACGGTTGGCCCTGCCGCCGACCGCCACAAGGTCACCTTTCCAATCCTTCGTCCTGCCCGAACCGTCAATGCCAATGAAGTTGGGCATACTGCCGCAGACAGAGGCGGTTACCGGCTTGTCGGTCTTATTGTGAAGCACATATCGCAAGATAGCTACAGGTATGCCGCTGGCATCGGCGTCGCCGGGTATAAGTGGGTTGAACGCCTTGATGCGCACGTCCACCGGCATATCCGGGTCAGAAAGCATCACCTGTCCAAAAGGGTAGGCAGCAGCAAACGAACACTTGCGGAATCGCGGCAGGCCGTGGTTGGGCACCGTACTGCCGTGGCTGTCTTCGTAATCCGACAGCTCAATCGGCCCCTCGATTGCCCTTGTTGCCGTTTGTCCGTCGGCCGTTTTGGTATATAGTGCAAAGAACGGGCCCGACCGTCCCCTTAGCGGCACAAACCCCTTGGCCGCGCGGTTCATAATCTCCCAGTCGCGGAGGTCGCCCCGCCCGCCCAAGGAAACAGTTCCCGTGCCGATACCACCCAATGGAAGAGCAATTCGGCCAAGATGATTCTGGTCGTAGCGTTTTAGAATTGGCCAGTTTTCATAATCAGCTGCTCCTGTCTCTACTCGAACTACTGTTATTTTCTCCTTGGTAAATAATTCATTTTCGACTGGCTTGGTGGCAGGCTGTCCCTTACTCCCCAACGCACCGGCAATTGATCCCGCAGCTACCAGAGAAGTATTACGCATGAATTCTCTTCGTGAAAGTTTATCATTCTTCATAGGTTCTCTTTCTTTCAATTCGAGTTGGTTTTGGGATTATTGTCCGCACTCAACCGGAATTCGCCATCCTGCAACTATCACCATTGAGATTAACAATAACTTTCTCATAATGTTCTCCTGTAAGCGAAATTCGGTTAATCGATACTGGATACTCGATGCTCGTAGAAGCAGAAAATCAAGAATCGAGTATCGAACTTTCATATTACTCAAACACAGACTATTCGTCCATCATAACGTTCGCAATCCTGTTTTTTGATTTTTCTTTTTACCTATCAGCGTTTTTGATTGAATTTGATTGAAAACGTGTTAAAATAAGTAAGTATTATGCCTATGGCAAACTTAAAGCCTCGTATTAATACATTTCAGAACTTTTTAAAAAAACTGTAATATTTTCTAATCGGGAAGAGTCTAATATTAGAGAAGCCCCCTTTTGTATTTCATATTCCAAGGAGGGAAGTCTTGTTCCAAGTAGGGGGTGTAGATAAGTGAGTAGCGTTCTGTATTAAATGATTCGGATATTTGAAAGGGAAGAGAGATGAAAAATGCTTACAGAGTAGTATTGATAGGTCTGGCTGTGCTTGGGGTTGTATATGCAAGCAAAGGACCAGAGAAGATGAAGAAGGACGTAAAGTACGAGGCGATTGAAAAATGCTTAAAGAGTAGTACAGGACCAGAGAAGAAGACCAAGGAGGTAAAGTACGAGGCGATTGACATCTGCATATTTCCTGTGTTTCTGGAAGTGGGTCATTTTGTACAACTCAAGGACTGTAACAAATGTAAGATCGAATTAAAACAGGTAAAATGTAAACCTGGGCGCGGCTTCCCGTGCTACGAAGGCTGCGTGACAATCAAGGTACGAGCCAACTTTCCGGCAATATTAAGTGCCTCGTTAAACAAGAGTGGCGGCGATGAGGATATGCTGAAAGAAGTTAATCTTTACTGGGAGAATGGTGTTAATACAATCCAGGGCGGCACTGGTGACTGGGAAGAATTGAGACTTTTTCTCGAGGTCTGTGATGTTGATTTATATACGTCTACCGTTGGTACAGTTAAAGTTGGTGAGATTACGATAAAAGTAAGACCCCCCAAAGACACACAATTAGAAGACTAAGCTACTGTTTTTTTCAGCTTTGATTTGAGGATGGGCCAGCAGTGTGTCGGTACCGATATTTGCAAAATGGGTCTTCCTGCTAGGGTCGGTTCCACTGCTCAATCATCTGTTGGATTTTTTCTCGATTCCATCTATTCGACTTCGGATAGTCCTGGTTGGCCTCCAGTTCGTCGATGGATGGGGTTTTTGACGGCACGCCTCCGGACGGGACCTCGGCCCCGGCAATCCACACCAATGCGTTCAGCACAATTTTTCGAAAATCGTCGTGCGCCCAGTTCCGGTGCCAGTGTGCGCCGGTAAAGCCAAAGCCTCGTCCGCCGTCTGCTCGTTCGTAAGCCCAGGCCACGTGCTCCGGCATACCCATTCGCGCGCGAACGTGCGGATTGCCGCCATGAGCATTGTCCCTTCC
>CAYTND010000183.1:0-5158 GCA_964438965.1 uncultured Pirellulales bacterium | reverse complement strand
GTATTCTGCCGGTGGTATCCGTCAGGCCGGCTATCGAATCCGTTGACCCGTTTGGATTAATTGGATAGCCGCCTTCCCGGCCGTTCTTGTCAACGTACTTAAACGCAACGAGACCCTCGGATTTTAGTTTATCCAGGGAGGCCGTGTTCCTGGTAACAACTTTGCCCTCGGCATGTGCAACCGGCAGGTAGATTTGTCTGCCCGGCTCGATGAAAATGCACTTATCCGTTTGGGGAGCTAAGTACACCCATCTGTCCTCGAATTTGCCGCTGTCGTTGTAAGTTATGGTAACTTCTTCCTGATGTTTGGTTGAGTTATCGCCCGGCAGAACGCCTGTCTTGACGAGTACCTGGAAGCCGTTGCAGATTCCCAGCACTAATTTTCCGTCATCAATGAATTTCTGTATCGGCTCGGAAAGATGGTGTATGATTTGGTTTGCCAAGATTTTACCCGCAGCCACGTCATCGCCATAGCTAAAGCCCCCGGGAAAGACGATTATCTGGAATTCGTCCAGCAGAGTTTTATCCTCGATTATCCTGTTTATGTGCATACGCTGTGCCTTTGCACCCGCCAATTCGAGCGCATACTCAGTTTCCATATCGCAATTTATCCCCGCTGCACGCAGAACTATCGCTCTTATCTCTGCCATCTGTTACCTTTTCACTTTCCAGAAAACGGAAGTCTGACATCCGACTTCTGTCTTCCGACCTCTGTACCTAATATTTTCTACCAATCAAACGGTTTCTGCCAGGCTTGTTTTAATGAGTCCAAGTTCGCTCCGATAACGGTTTTACCATCTTCTGCTTTTATGAACCGGACTTGTCCTCTGTTCTTAAAGTCATTTCATGTCTTTTATCATTCCATATTAATTTATCCTTGTTATCTCGATACCATTGTGCCATCCTCGCCCAATAATCTTTGTAAGGCTCATCGGACTTACCACCGCCTCTTTGCCAGCATAATATCAAAGGATTTTCAAGTGTGCCTACAATACCTTGACGGTAAGACGTGTCCAGTTCGGCATCGACAATCTCATTCATTAACACGTCCAGACCATACCAGTCATCAATGGTTAGTAACTTAAGTGCAAGGGCAACTTTCAAATATGGAAATTTATTTCTATATCCTCTGAAAATCTCGCGAGCAATCTGCTTCGCATCATTAGGAGACACTTTAATCAGCACTGAAAGTAAATCTTCGATTTTATTTGGCCTAATTGCAACACGTCCCTCAAGTTCATGTGCTCTTATAGTATCGATAATACGCTTTCTTACTATATTACTAATTTTTGAATCACCGGTATGAGCCAACAGCCAAGCACCGGTATTAAAGAATTCTGGACGCTCGTTAATCAGAAACTTACCCAGCTTGGAGGCATAATCTTTGTTTTTCTCAAATTTCAGCCTCGGAGCTATGTATTGCATTACATTTATCAGGTGTTCGGCATAATCCGGGGCCTCCTGAAAAACCTCAACCGTTGGAATTGCAGCACCCTCCCAAACCAGCATTTCTCCCAAATCCCTTTTACTAAATTTATTTAATCGTCCTGGGAAAAATCTCGGCATCCAAGTATTTCCACACCAATACCGAATTCGATTTTTACACCATACTTTCGAAATGGGCTTGTCGGGATTAGCTATCTCGACTTCTAATGTTGGCATCTGCCATTGAAAATACTTTATCTGGCTCAATGGTTCGGCAAGTATTGTCTTTATCCCGTAAATGCGGTAACGACTGTCATTGGCCAATATTATTTCACCCGGCTCGTTTATGATTGCGATTTTCATTGGCCTGTCCAGTGGTTGGTTCTCGTAAAGCGTCGGCCTTCCGAATATCTTGTAGCCAGCCAGATGTGCAAATATGACCAGTAAAAGCCCTATGCAAAACGATGTAATGATAAACTTTCGTTTCATTCCAAGCATACTATAATTCAAAACTACCTTTGTTACCAATCAAACGGTTTCTGCCAGGCTTGTTTTAATGAGTCCAAGTTCGCTCCGATAACGGTTTTGCCATCTTCTGCTTTTATGACAAGTGTTTTTTCTTCTGTTACCTTTCCAATCTGACCGAATGGTAAATTGAGCATCAGCTTTGCAAAGGCATCATACTTTTCCGGCTCAACTTCCACAATATAACGGCAGTTGGACTCACTAAATAGTTGCATATCCACACGCGGACAGTCTTTACTTTTCGGCAGGCCCCGTAAGTCTGCCTCGATACCGAGTCCGCCGGCAAAGGCCATCTCTGCAAGTGTCACAGCCAAACCACCTTCGGAGCAGTCATGACAGCTAACCACAAGGCCTTGCGCTATTGCAGCAGAAATCTTTTTGGCTATTTTAGGGGCTGTTTCGAGGTCTAACTTCGGAACGTTAGCCCCGATGTGGCCGTTAATCTTGTAGTAGTGTGAGCCGCCTAATTCGTTTTTTGTTTCACCGACGATAAACAACAGATTAGAAGCCCTCTTGGCGTCCATCGTTACGCACTTGTTGATGTCATCAACTATTGATATTGCACTTATCAAAAGTGTCGATGGTATGGATATTCGTGTCCCATCTTCGCACGCGAATTCATTATTCAAGGAATCCTTGCCGGAGATAAATGGTGCCTCGAACGCCATCGCTCCGTCGTAGCAGGCCTGTGCCGCCCGCACTAATGGCCCTAACGTTTCAGGCTTCGTGCAGTTACCCCAGCAGAAATTATCCAGCAGCGCAATCCTGTCAGCCCGACCGCCTACACATATAAGGTTCCTGATTGCCTCGTCGATTCCCGCCAGCGCCATCCAGTACGGGTCGATGTCACCGTAAAGCGGATTCATCCCGCAGCTAATGGCAAGGCCTTTGTCCGAATTGAACTTTGGTTGTATGACCGCTGCATCACCAGGCCCATCATTATTTACGCCCGTCAGAGGTTTGACGACCGAGCCGCCCTGAACCTCATGGTCGTATTGACGGATTACCCATTCCTTGCTGGCGACGTTGTAAGACGAAAGTATTCGCAAAAGCTCATCGTTGTAGTTATCTTTTTCAGGTATGCTCGGCTCGCTAAGCTGAGGACTCTTCCACACGGCTTTGCGAGAGTATTTAGGCACGCCCCCGTGCCAAAATTCCATATCGAGTTCTCCTACCTGTTGATCCTTGTATAGCAACCTCAACTTTTTATCGTCGGTGAATTTGCCTATGACTGTTGACTCGACGTTTTCACCGTCGAAGATTTTTGTTATCGCTTCTAAATTTTCCGGCTTAACGGCCAGGACCATTCTCTCCTGTGCTTCACTAATCCAGATTTCCGGGCAGCTGAGACCGGCATATTTTAATGGGACTTTTTCCAGATTAACTTCTACACCAAGCTCTTTGCCCATTTCGCCCACGGCACCGCTTAGTCCGCCAGCCCCACAGTCAGCGATTGCCTCGTATAAACCAGCTTTGTTGCCTTCAAGCAGTACGTCTAACGTTTTCTTTTCTGTTATTGGATTGCCGATTTGTACGGCGTGGGAAAAGATAGTCTCGTGCTCGTGGGTCATTTCGCCGCTCGAAAAAGTTGCTCCGTGTATTCCGTCCCGGCCCGTTCTGCCGCCGACCACCACAACCAGATTTCCTGCTTGCGGATTATCGAAGCATTTGCCTTTGTCTATCAAGCCGATATTGCCGCAATAAACCAACGGATTAGCTAAGTATCTGTCGTCGAAGAAAATTGCACCGTTGACCGTTGGTATTCCCATTCTGTTGCCATAGTCGCGAACACCTGCCACAACGCCTTTCATAATCCTTCTCGGATGTAGAACTCCTTTCGGAATATCTTCGAGTTTTTTGTCCGGCTCACCGAAGCAAAATATATCTGTATTGGCGATGGGTCTGGCGCCCATGCCGGTCGCCATTGGGTCACGAATTACCCCGCCGATGCCCGTAGCCGACCCGCCGTAAGGGTCAAGTGCCGAGGGGTGATTATGCGTTTCGACTTTGAAACAAACGGCGGAATCAGCGTCGAATTCCACCACCCCTGCGTTATCGACAAAAACCGATATGCACCAGTCCTTGTCGAGCTGTTTGGTCGCTTTGAAAACGGTATCTTTTAGCAGGTTGTCAAAATGCACCTGCTTACCGTCGATTGACATATCGACTGAGCTTTTGAGAGTTTTATGCACGCAATGTTCGCTCCAGGTTTGTGCAATTGCTTCAAGTTCAACGTCGGTAGGCTCTCTGCCGAGTTCTTGAAAGTATTTCTGAATCGTTTGCATCTCGACCAGATTTAAAAACAGGTCCTTTTCTTTGCTCAGAGCTATCAGCCCATTGTCGTCAAGGTCGCGTATGGGCCAGTGTATTAGCTGCAGTTCGTATGGTTTAAGATGTGGGCTTGGCGGTTCTGCTTCATTGCCTATAACACAATCTTCAATACAATCGTTTGATAAGAGTTTCTTTGCGATTGTATCTGTCTGGCTTTGCGTAATCTCACCCAACAGAACGTATTTTCGGGCGGTTCGAACATTGTCGGCTTTAACGCCCATATCGGCAACCGCAGCCATGACCGACTCAGCCACAGGGTCGGTAACGCCGCTTTTAAGATGCACTTCGATTAGTGTTGCCTTTGCCAGGCCAGCCGGCGCACCGCTTCTGCCTATGTAGTACTCTTCACAGACCGGGTCGGCCAGAAGCTCTTGTGCAACACGCCCGGCAAAATTCTTATCGAAATCCGCCTCTATAAGAAAGACCTTAGCCGACTGGACCGCCTGCACCGAACTGATGCCCAGTTCCCTTATGTCTTCCAGCACGCTCTTGCCGTGCACGTCGGAGAAGCCCGACTGATTAAAAACCTCGAAACGCCACTGCCTCACGATATTATTTCCTCGCTTTTATATTAAGTTGTAATGCAATAGGTATTACACTGTCTGAAATTGTAGTGATGAAAGCTCTTCCCACGTGGCGCGTGAGCTAATTCCAAGAAATTCAACTCCGACAACACGGCCTTCGCTGTCGAAATCAAGGATTACTCCCGGACGTACTTCTTCTGACTCAACCACTTTACTTTCATCCAGGCGCAGATATAGAGTATCACTTTTTTTATCAACTTTCAGTCTCATTACTCACCTATAAGAAGAATTATAATTGTCTTAGGACTTGTAAATAAATTATCTTCCATTCTTGACTGTCGTCAGACAAGTTTT
>CAYTND010000182.1:0-5162 GCA_964438965.1 uncultured Pirellulales bacterium | reverse complement strand
GCCAGATAATCGTCGTTTGTCAAAATCATACCGCCTTCGCCGGTGGTTATCTGCTTATTGGGATAGAAGCCGAATACACTCATCGTGCCGAATGTCCCGGCCTTTTTTCCGTTCAATGCAGAACCCAGGGCTTCACAACTGTCTCCGATTATGGCCAGGTTGTGTTTTTGAGCAGTTTCACAGACCCTGTCAAGACCGGCAGGATTGCCGAAAACCTCCACGGCTACAATGGCCTTTGTCTTGGCGGTAATGCCGGCTTCGATTTTGGCAGGGTCGATATTCAGACTTGCCGGGTCAATATCAACAAAGACGGGCCTGGCACCGGCCATCATAATAGAAGCTGCAGAAGCAATGAAAGTAAACGGTGTTGTAATAACTTCGTCTCCCGGCCCAATTTCCAGTGCCAAGATAGACAAGAACAAGCCGCTGGTCCCGCTATTGACGGCGACAGCCCGCTTTGTGCCAATGTACTTAGCGAAAGCCTGTTCGAATTCCGCCAGTTTAGGGCCGAGCGAAAGGTTGGGACTGCGAAGCACTTCACAGACCGCCTCGATTTCTCTCTCGGTGATATCCGGGCGAGACAAGTATATCTGCATAGCAAAATCTCCTTGGCGAAATTGTACCGGCACCGGCCGACAAATCAAAGACATTTTACCGATTTGCGATCTTCGATTTTTGATTTGCGGCCGTCAATCGGAAGTGGATTTATGGGACGTAGTGCTAATGAGATAATTGTTTATTTGCCCCCGCTGCTTCGCTTTTGCGAAGCAAAACGGTGGGGGCTTGAAAATTACATTTTGTATGTTAAACAACCTTCGATTTAAAACCGATTAAAGATACGGTTTGAGTATGTAGTGGCGGGAATCTGGAAATGGCAAAAGGCAAAAACGTACTGACGACAGGCGACGTAGCCAAGATTTGTAACGTCGCACCTCGAACAGTCTCGAAGTGGTTTGATAACGGTCAACTGAAGGGCTATCGCATACCGGGCAGCAAGGACCGTCGAATACCTGTCAGCGAATTGATTCGCTTTATGAAGATGCATAATATGCCTACAGCGGCACTTCCTGTCGGCAAAATCCGGGTACTTATAGCAGACAGCAACGACAAAACTGCATCGGCCCTGGCCGATGTTTTGCAAAATGAGGGTGACTACGAGGTCCAAACCGTCCAGAGCAATTTTGGGACAGGCGCAGTCGTTCAGAAATTTGCACCACATGTTTTGCTGGTAAGCCTTTTGGCTGAGGGCATAGATGCGGTGAACATTTGCAGATATATCCGTGCGAATGAGGATTTGCGGACTATTAAGATTATAGCGTTAGTGAACCAGCTAAGCGATTCTGAGTCGGAGGCCCTGCTGCAGAAGGGCTTTGATGGTTATGTACCTTACTCTGCAGATGGCACTGAGGTCATCAAGAGGATTGAAGAAGCGACTGCGATTATCTATTAGACTGTCATTTTTTAGTAGTCTTTGAAATGTCTCATCCACTCCGGCCAGTCAGAAGGCTGGGCAAGACCGGCTTTGGTCCAGGGGCCTGCTATGTCGTAGTTGCGATGCCACTTCAGTGTCCATAATTCTTTGAGTCCAACCCTTCTGGTGGTCCAATCCATAAAGAGGACATTTATAAACCCTTCGTGTCGGCTGACACAGAAAATGCGCATTTCATTTCCAGCCGTACCAACCCCTGTTCGTGGCTCTCCCTCAAATGACGGAGGTTGATCCTGTGGGTACGGCTGACCGTCAGCGCGCCACACACCATCAGCCATAACCGGTATGTTGTTCAATCCTTGATGATTGGTACTTCTCCAGTAATCCTCGAGTTGCCGACCGCCGCTCGTATCGTCACTATCATAAAGCCACTCACTTAGTGCATAGCTGCCGCAACGATTTCCCTGACCATCTACAATGACTGCGTACCGCATCGAGGCCCCCTCTGCTCTTGTTTTTGTGGCAGTCGGGCAGTAGAGCAGCTTTTCAGTGTTAGAGTAGTATTTCACCAGCTTCCCCATCCAGCCGAAACCGAGATAATCGGGGAATTTGCCGTCGTTTTCCTCTGTGTACATTGCCCAGACAAGGCCCCATTCTTTCAGATTAGACTGGCAGAGAACGGCCTTTGCCTGTTTCCTTACCCGCTGCAGTGCCGGCATCAATATAGCCATCAACAGCGCAATAATAGCAATAACTACCAAAAGTTCTATTAAAGTAAATCCTCTTCGATTGCTCATGGTAATACTCCTTCTGTCGTCAAAAAATAAATTTTGCGAAAAATCACTAACCAGCAAGAAAGGCCGGCCTCAAAGCACCAGCCTTTTTTCCCGTACAACAGTGGATTTCTCGGTTAGGGGGGGCTATCAAACTCTTTAAATTTTGCCATCCAGCCGCTTCCATAGCTCCAGTCCACAGGGTTAGTGATTGCGTAGTTTGTGTTGTACTGCCGATGCCACTTCAGCAACCACAACTGCTTAAGCCCCACCTTCTTAACTGTGAAATCCAAAAAAACGCAGTTTGTATACCCATCGTGGCGGTTGATGCCAAAACGCCCCATACTACTGGACGTATTAAAAGGCTCATCTTCATATTCACGAGGTGTGTCGGTTTCCCGCGGCCAGGCATCAATCCAATCACTATCCAAAAGCAAAGGTACACGATTTGCGCCCTTAACATCATCCTTCTTCCAGTACATATCTTGGTTCGGACATGGCCTACTCAAAACGAAGCCGTTTATCCCATAGCTGCCGTAATGACCTCCTTTAACCCACTTGTCATCGTCACCGCCACGCCGGATGCCCCAGCCAATAAACGGGCACTTGGCATTCGTACGCCGGCCATTCTCATCGTACCGGGATTTTGATTTCGGGGCCGTCGGGCAGCATCGCAGGTCAGGGTTCCTGTAGTACGGCTCCCACACCGATGCCCAATGGGTACGATGTGTTTTTGTCGCGCCAGGTGATGGAGGCCAATTACCGTATTGGAAATAGCCGTTGTTATCGTTCGTGTACATTGCAGCGGCAGCGCCCATCTGTTTCAGGTTGGACTGGCACATAACGGCCTTTGCCTGTTTCCTTACCCGCTGCAGTGCCGGCATCAATATAACCATCAACAGTGCAATAATAGCGATAACTACCAAAAGTTCTATTAAGGTAAATCCTTTTCGATTGCTCATCGCAACACTCCTTCTAATGTCAACGGATAAGTTTTGCGAAAAATCACTAACTAAGCTGCCTTGAATAAGTTTTTGGACAATAGTCTGATTGAGGTTTGGCCTCAAATCGTATTATTTCTGGATTCCCGTTTTCGCGGGAATGACAAATCATTTTGATTGCCTAAAAACTTTCTAACAACAGTATAGCAAAAAAGGCCGTTTACAACAAGACCAACTTCTTGCCCAACTGTCGTTTTTTTAGTAGTCTTTAAGACTTTTCATCCATTGGGGCCAGTCAGAAGGCTGGACATTTCCGGCTATGGTCCAGGGGCCTGCAGTGTCGAACTGTTGATGCCACTTAAGCGTCCACACTTCCTTAAGTCCTGCCTCTCTGACTGACCAATCCATAAAAAGGTAGTTCGCATGTCCCTTATGTCGGTCGAGGCAGAAACGCTGCATTCTAATGCCAAACCCTCCTACATATGGCGCATCCGAAAATTCAGGAGGTAAGTCCCCGTAATCCGGACTGCTTGCCCTCCATCTGCAATCCGCAAACACCGGTATATTATCTGCACCTCGGACATTTGGGTGCCGCCAGAAATTTTCAGTAGGGTATTTTTCCCAATCGTTCGGAGGGTCAAGAACCCAGTTATTTAGCCCATAACTGCCAACTATTAATCCTGCTTTGGAATGGTTATAGACCCAGGCTGCAAACGGATGCCGCTGTCCCTCGCTCGTCGGCTTCGTCGCCGTAGGGCAAAGCCGAATCTTTTTCTCGTTGTAGTACGGCAGAGTCGCCCCTACCCAGTTCTCCATAAAACCGCCGCTCTCCCAGCCTGACATGAAATACCCGTTGCGATCGTCTGTATACATCAAAAAAACTGCGCCCCATTGTTTCAAGTTCGACTGACAGGCAACTGCCCTTGCCTGCTCCTTCACCCGTGCCAGTGCCGGCATCAATATCGCCATCAATAATGCAATAATGGCAATTACCACCAGAAGTTCTATCAGTGTGAAGGCCTGTCTTCTGCGCATAATGATGCCTTTCTTTTTCTTGACCCGAAAGAAGTCTTTTCGAAAAGCGCTGACCAGCAAGAAAGGCCAGTCCCGAAAGATTGGTTTTTTTATGCAGTAGTTATTTTTTTAGTAATCTTTATAACGTCTCAGCCATGTTGGCCAGTCTTCGGGCTGGGCGCCGCCTGCTCTCGTCCACGGACCGGTTGTGAGATACGCACGATGCCACTTCAAGGTCCACAACTCTTTAAGTCCAGTATTTCTGGTGGACCAGTCCATAAAGAGCATATTAACAAACCCGTTGTGCCGGTCGATGCAGAAATGGTTCATTTCCCCCGATGTGCCCTGGTTGCCTATCCCGAAAGCATCCATATACTCCGCCGGCTGGTCTGTGTGGCGAGGCCAGGCATCATACCATGTGGCGTCGCCGAACACCGGTATATTATTTGTACTAACTGGTCTGCCGGCAGGCTCCCTGGTACCAGGTATTACAGTTGTATTGTTTTGGGTATTTTTCCAAAACCATTCCTCCAAACGAGAGCCACGGTCTTGAGTCACGGAGTTAGTCCAGGAATTGATGCTATAGCTGAAAACGTAAGAGCCGAGCGAGGAGGCCTTGTAGGTGCCCCAGTCGGAAGAGTTTAGCATGAGTCTTGTGGCCGTCGGGCACAGAAGCATGTCCGAATTATTCTTGTAGTACGGCTGCAGTGCAGTCATCCACAATCCCGTATTCCTGTTGTTGAAATAGCCGTCATAGTCATCTGTGTAAAACTTGAACATAAGGCCCCACTCCCTCAGTCTCGCCTGGCAGGAAACCGACTGTGCCTGTCCCTTCACCCGTGCCAGAGCGGGCATCAATATCGCCATCAATAGCGCAATAATAGCTATCACGACCAAAAGTTCTATCAAGGTAAAGCCCATTAGTCCTAAGGACTCCGCCGCAAGGCATCCCTTACGGGACTTTCGGAGAAATCTTTTACCTGTCCCATTAGTCCTAAGGACTCC
>CAYTND010000181.1:0-5177 GCA_964438965.1 uncultured Pirellulales bacterium | reverse complement strand
GCTTGGATGTCGGAGTATTTAAGGTCAAGAACCTCCATACCACCATCGTTTTGCATTGTTTCCTTCACAGCAGGGCCAAGCAGGGCCTTTAGCTCTTCTGGAGTCGTCAGCTTATAACTAATCTCGCCTTCTGCAGCGGCACGGCGAAGAATATTTGTCGGACTCGATTTCACGCTCGCGTCGGATTTCGCACAGGCGGAGGTTGTTGGGAACCATAATAGAAGTGTTAATATCAATAAGACAGCAGATGATGTCAGTGCTGCTTTACACAAGATAGAAATCCTCATACAAAATGTCTCCTTTTAAACAACTATGTTTACCAGTCTTGATTTAATGACAATAATTTTCTTGGGCTCTTTGCCGGCCATGGCAGCGATTACCTTTTCACAGTTCAGCGCCTTTTGCTTTATTTGCTCCTCGTCCACCTCGGCGGCGACAACAATTCTGTCCTTTATTTTGCCGTTGACCTGCACCGCCAATTCGATTTCCTTTTCTTTGATAAGCTCCTTGTCGTATTCGGGCCAGGGCTTGTAAGTCAGGCTGTTAGTATGGCCCAGCTTTTCCCAGAGTTCTTCAGCGATGTGAGGAGCAAACGGAGCGAGAATCAAAACAAACTTCTCAATGACTGCTTTCGGTCTGACCGTTTGTTTGTTGAGATGATTTACAAAAATCATCATAGCGCTTATCGCTGTGTTAAAACCGAAAGTTTCGATATCATAGCCGACTTTTTTAATTGTCTGGTTCAGCAGTCTAAGTGTCGCCTCATCTGCTTCGGCTTCCTTTACCTGTTCGGCAAGCTCACCCGTATCTTCATCAATTACCACCCGCCAGGCCCTTTGCAAAAAACGGTGCACGCCTTCGACGCCCTGCATATTCCAGGGCTTGATTGCCTCCAAAGGCCCCATAAACATTTCGTAAAGCCGCATCGAATCGGCACCATAGTCAACAATAACCTTATCCGGATTGACTACATTGCCGCGAGACTTGCTCATCTTCTGGCCGTCTTCGCCTAAAATCATTCCCTGATTGACAAGCTTCTTAAACGGTTCTTTCGTGCTGACGTAACCCAGGTCATAAAGAAGTTTGTGCCAGAATCGTGAATACAACAGGTGCAGGACCGCATGCTCGGCACCGCCGATATACAAGTCAACCCCCCCGTTAGCCATCCAGTATTTTTCCTTTTCTTGGTCCCAGCCGCGCTGTTCATTATGCGGGTCGAGATACCTGAGATAATACCAGCAACTGCCGGCCCATTGTGGCATTGTGTTTGTTTCACGTTTGACTTTTGAACCATCGGACAGCGTTACATTCACCCAATCGTCGATATTTGCTAATGGTGGCTCACCTGTCCCCGTAGGTTTATAGTTCTCGACCGCCGGCAGCTCCAGGGGTAAATCTTCTTCCGAAAGCCCGACGACACAACCATCTTCGGTGTGCAAAATAGGAAATGGCTCACCCCAGTAACGCTGTCTGCTGAAAAGCCAGTCACGCAGCTTATAGTTTACAGCTTTTCTCCCCCTACTTTTCTGTGCGAGCCAATCTGTAATTTGCTCCTTGAATTCCAGCGTACTCAGGCCATCGAACTGGCCACTGTTAATCGCCCTGCCGTTGCCGACAAAGCACAACTTGCCCTGCTTGACCAGCTCAGCTTGTTCACTATTTTGCGGCTCAACAACCGGAATAATCGGCAGTTCGAATTTTGTAGCGAATTCAAAATCCCTTTCATCGTGGCCCGGTACGGCCATAATCGCGCCTGTCCCGTAGCTAATCAAAACATAATCGCTTACCCAGATTGGAATCTTTTCGTTGTTGACCGGATTTATCGCGTAAGCGCCGGTAAAAACACCAGTTTTCTCTTTTGCCAAATCGGTACGGTCAAGATCGCTTTTCCGAGCCGCCTGCTCGCGATATTTTTTAACCGCCTCTTTTTGGTCATCGGTTGTAATCATATCTACCACTTCAAGCTCAGGTGCGAATACCATATAAGTAGCACCAAAAAGAGTATCCGGCCGGGTCGTAAATACCCAGAGATCCCAATCGCAATTTTCTATTTCAAATTTAACATCGGCTCCGATGCTTTTGCCTATCCAGTCTGTCTGCAATTTTTTTATCGATTCAGGCCAATCTACCAGGGATAAATCTTCGAGCAGCCTTTCGGCGTATTTTGTTATCCGCAGCATCCATTGCCGCATCGGCTTTCTGATTACCGGATGTCCACCGCGTTCGCTCAGACCGCCGATTACTTCCTCGTTGGCTAAAACCGTTCCAAGCTCGGAACACCAGTTAACAGGAACCTCTGCCTCGTACGCCAAACGACGGTCATCTATGAATTTTTGTTTGTCCTGTTCACTTAATCCTTCCGGAATGTGCAGTTCTTCAATCGGCCTGGCCTTTTGCTCAGTCTCGTCAAAGTAGCTATTGAATAATTTCAGGAATATCCACTGTGTCCACTTGTAATAATTCGGGTCGGTAGTATTGACTTCCCTGTCCCAGTCATAGCTGAATCCGAGGGACTTGATTTGTTTGCGGATATTGTCAATGTTCTTTTGTGTTGTTTCTTTAGGGGCGGTTCCGGTTTGTACGGCATATTGTTCAGCAGGCAGGCCGAACGCGTCCCAGCCCATAGGATGCAGAACATTGAAGCCTTTCATTCGTTTATACCGGGCGACTATGTCGCTTGCGGTATAACCTTCCGGATGGCCGACGTGCAGACCCTGGCCGCTGGGGTAGGGAAACATATCAAGCACATAATATTTGCTCCTGGAGTCATCACCGTCGTGCGCTTTGAATGTTTTGTGCTCTTCCCAGAAGTGCTGCCACTTCTTTTCAATTTCGCCGAATTTATAAAGCCCCTTCTTCGAACACATCTGTTTTTACTGCTCCTTATCAATGCAACAAACAACTTTTGTTACACAATAAAATAAATATCCGTGAAAATCCACTAAGAAACTATCTCAAAACACAATTTGTCATTAACAGGTATTGACTATTGACTAATGATAAATTATAAACTACAGATTACGCGGATTACGCAGATAAAAATAAAATAGAAAATCAAAGGCTAAAATCCGTGAAATCTGTGAAATCCGTGGTTCAAAATTATGAGACTTGTCCTGAGCGCAGTCGAAGGATACGAGATTATGGCAGAAAAGATTGTAAGAGTTGGACTTGTTGGTTTCGGCACTGTAGGCACCGGCGTAGCAAAGCTGATAATCGAGGATGCGGATTCGATAGCCGCTAAAACCGGTCTGCGGCTGGAACTTGCCTGCGTTGTTGATATCGACACAAAGTCCGCGCGTTCGGTAAAGCTGCCCGATGGTATCCTTACCGATGACCTGAATAGATTATTAGACGATAGCACTATTCAAATAGGCGTTGAAATGATAGGCGGAATCGATACGGCAAAACAGGTCCAGCTCAAAATGCTTGAGGCAGGTAAAGACGTGGTTACCGCCAACAAGGCCTTATTGGCTGAGTACGGCAATGAACTGTACAGAGCCGCTCACGAGAACAACCGCTGTATAGCTTTTGAGGCCAGTTGTGCAGGAGGTGTTCCTATTATCTCGGCTATCCGAACAGGGTTGACGGCAAATAATATCACTGCGATGTACAGCATCGTCAATGGGACCTGCAACTATATCCTCACTCAGATGTCAGAAGTCAGAAATCAGAGTCTGTCCCCTGTCGTCTGTCCTCTGTCCTTCTCTGAGGCTTTGGCTCAAGCACAGGAAAAAGGCTACGCCGAGGCGGATCCGACGCTGGATATCAGCGGCGGTGACAGCGCGCACAAGCTTGCTATTCTTTCTTCTATTGCTTTCGGATATGAAATCGCACTCGACGATGTTTTTGTCGAGGGCATCGAAGCAGTTTCAAAAGACGATATTCGCTACGGTGGCGAAATGGGCTACTGTCTCAAATTATTGGCAATCGCTACGAGAATCGATACTGGATACTCGATGCTGGATACTCGTAAAGGAAAAAATCGAGAATCGAGAATCTCATTACGGGTGCATCCGTCTTTTATTGCCGAGGATAATCCCCTTGCCCGCGTAAAAGGCCCATTTAATGCCATCAGCATATTCGGCAGTGCTGTCGGACAAGTAATGTATTATGGCCGAGGTGCAGGAATGATGCCTACCGCAAGCGCGGTTGTTGCAGATATTATCGATGTGGCTCTGGGTAATTCGGCTACCACTTTTCGCCATTTAAATCTGCGACCACGGAGCCAAACAGTGCCATTAATAGAGAAAATAGATAACCTTGTAAGCAGGTTTTATATCAGGATAATGTGCAAGGACCAGCCGGGTGTAATAGCTCAATGGAGCAGAGTACTTGCCGACCACCAGATAAGTATATCCGGCGCGCTGCAGCACGAAGATATCGGCCCGGACAATACTGTACCGGTGGTAATCGCAACCCATCCGACCCAGCAGAGAAATGTTACAGCCGCATTGGAAGATATGGAAAAACTCGATGTTATTGGCGGTAAGCCGGTTTGCATAAGAATCGTAGATATTCCAGAGGACAAAGATTGACAACAAAGTATGCTATAATAATTCCTGATGGTGCAGCGGACGAGCCATTAGAGCAGTTCGGCAATAAGACGGTTATTGAAGCTGCCCAGACACCCAATATGGACAAAGTAAGCGCGCTGGGCAGGCAGGGTCTTGTCCGGACAGTTCCTGCGGATATGGAAGCCGGCAGCGATATAGCTCAAATGAGTCTGTTAGGCTACGACCCGCGGCGGTATTATACCGGCCGGGCACCAATTGAAGCGGTAGCACGCAATATCAAGCTGTCCTTAGACGACTGGATTTTCAGATGTAATCTTATTACCATTGCCGACGGCCAAATGGCGGACCACAGTGCAGGCCATATTTCCACGGCAGAGGCCGACAAACTGATAAAAGAAGTGGACGGCCTGCTTGGTAACAAGCAAATTCGTTTTCATACAGGTGTAAGCTATCGGCACTTAGTAGTTTTTAAAGGACTTGATTTCGACGTTCAGACATATCCACCGCACGACCATATAGGCACGGCGATAGATAAGATTTTACCTCGCGGCAAAGGTGCTGAACTGCTGGTTGATTTGATGGCACGTTCGCAGCAGCTTTTTACCGGTCACGATATTAACAAAGTCAGAAAGGATTTAGGGGAAAATCAGGTAAGCTCCATCT
>CAYTND010000180.1:0-5245 GCA_964438965.1 uncultured Pirellulales bacterium | reverse complement strand
GAATCCGTTGAGCAGTTCAAAAAAATGATCGAGCTTGCTCCGAACGATCCTCAAACTCGCAACAAAATAGCTTTGGAACTGTTGAGACAAAAACAAGTAAGCCTGGCGATTACTCAATTCGAATCCTCACTAAATCTCGACCCGTATCAGCCGGATACGCTAAACACTATGGCCCGGATTTTTGCTACGACTTCGGAGAAAAATCTGCGGGACCCCAAAAAGGCGATTGAGTTGGCCAGGCGAGCCTGTGAGCTTACTAATTTCAAACAACCTGCGACTTTGTACACATTATCCATTGCCTGTGCCTCTGCCGGTCAATTCCCACAAGCCATCGAGAACGCCCAAAAAGCCCTTTCCCTTGCCAATATGGCAAAGCAGAACACCCTGGCAATGAAAATCCAAAAACACCTCCAATCTCTTGAAGCAGTAAAGCAGTAAAGCCAAATCTTGAATCGGGCCGGTCTTCCAAATAAAAATGGATTTACATAGGAAACATCGACGAAAGTAGCTCGAATTCGATAATTTAGATGCGTTTGCCCTGCTGTAATGCTTCAGTCGGAATTGGACATTTCAATAACGGCAACATCCTCGGCAGCAAGTGTAAGGGTGGTTTGTCCGTTACGCCAGTTGAGCTTTTGGCCATACACTAACTCTCGTCCCGCCGCCGGTGTTTTGCCTTCTACAGTGATGGTTACAGTACAGCGCTCGAACCCGTCGTTGAAAACCGTGAGGTATTGGCTCCCGAATCGCTCGACATAGACGCGATCGTGGCTCGAGCGAGCGAGGGTAATCGGTTCCCAGCCCGCTTCGGCCACCAGCTTGCACAGTGGAACATACTTCTTGAAGAGGTTTCGATCCCTTTCATAGAGTTCGGGTCGTGTGAAATAATGGCCCTGTGAAGCATTGTGGCTGAAAAAACCAGGAAACATGCCATAAGCAAGACAACGCTTCATATATTTTTCAACAAGTTCATGGGAGAACTCTTCGAAACGTGTGTTCATCAGGAAGCAATACGGTTTGCCTTTGCACAGTGCCCGACGATATAGCAGGTCGCTGTCCGACATCGGGCGCCATGTTCGGCCGGGATTCCAGTCCGTTTCAGTGCCCATTACATCCAACTCCGGTGCCAGCCAGCATAAGCGGATGGGGGTGGAGTTGGCCATCATAAGCTTGTCCATACGATGAATATCAGCAGCTATAGCACGAATATATTCAAACGCCGTCAGGCCCCGGAAGATGCCGACCTTACAGCCCTCAAGTGAGAAGGTCAGAGGAGTTTTAGCCGCTGCGAAATGGTCGCGGCGAAAGTTTAGTTCGTCGGTGATATAGCCTTCGCTCGAATCGATATACTCTCCATCAAGGTCGGCCCTGCGTTTCGCTCCGTAAAGGTCTTCTCGAAGTTTCGCGTTCCACTTGTTTTTAAACTCTGTGATTTCACCCTGAACACCGGGCATCGAGTTAATACTCCAGACCGCGCCGTCACACCAGGGCCTGTTAAGCAATCGCGCAGAAAATTGCCCGGCTTCATCGTGATAGCCGCTCGCGAAAAATGCTTTGGCACGAGGGTCTGACTTTTCCTCAGCGAGGTACCGGGCATGGCCCAAGGCAGCCTTTAGCGTTCGGGGCATTTCTTTGGGCATACGCATCCACCAGGTCATCGGCTCGGTGTAGCGGAAGGTAATGATATTGTGCTCATCGTCCCACGCGGTTTCATTATTACCTTCCTTGAACTTGAAACCGAAGTCCTGCCAGCCCTTGACGTTGCTGATTTTGGCAAAAGGCATCCAGAGACCCTGCTGAGGTGTACGGCAGCGGAAGTAATCGCCGAAGATTTCATAAAATCGGGCCAAAGCGGCACGAAATCGCCATTTCGGATTGAAATTGAACTGACAGAATCTCAGGTGGGCAGTAGGCTTTTCGGGTGCAAGGCCAATGTCATAGGCAAGAAACAATTCACCAGTTCCGCAGTTGTAACCCGCACGAAAAAAGGCCGGCCGAGCCATGTCGATACCCAGGGCGTACCCCTGATTATCAGCAGTCACAGCCGCAAATGGATACCGCGAGAGTTGGCCGTTGGCTCCCACTGAAAATCTATTAACATTGACATATTCACGAACCGGCTCGACCATCATACTTCGACGCGGATCCTGTAACCAGTAGCATCGTTTGGCTGGGACAGGGATGGCATAAATTAAAGTTATAGCGCGATCTTTGCCGGTTTTATCACTAATGGTAACATCATAAAACGTGGCCTGATCAGCATGCTTTTTTTGATATGTAAGCTCGAGTCCGAGGGCACGTTTTTCGATTTGAACGAAGTTGGAACCGGCGGCTACGTCACGAACCTGAAACCCTTCTGTCGCTTTGCCCATCAGTGATACAGGCACGCCGTCGAATAGACAGGCCCCATCCGGCGGTCTTATGACGCGTAGTTCCGGGTCACGGAAGTAAGCCCTGCCTCGGTGACGCCGCAGAAGCATATGAAAAGAAACCGACTTGATTGGCTTTTCAGGAAATACGGTAACTTTAGCCCTCTCCCAATCACCTGTGCCGACATTATAAGAGTCAGTCTGACCCCACAACTGGCTTCCATCGGAATAAACCAGATCAAGATAAAGGGCGTAATCACTGTTGCGATTACCGGCTACTCTTTCAGCTTTGCTCCAGGCTATAGCCACAATTGGTTCGGGTTTGCTTTGATTTAACACTACTGTCTGAGAGATACCTCGCTGGGCCTGCGCATCGGCGTCGTTATCGCAAATGAAAATATTGCCTTGTCTTTCGAAGCCTTTTTGCCAGGGTTTCCAGGCATCGGCTTTAAGGAGGTTTTCTTCGCCGTAAGGCGTCCCCTTCGAGACTGCATGGCGCAAGTCGAGCACTCTCTTTACGACGGCACCATCAGGGTATATACTGTCGTTTTGCTTTTGAGCAGGCTCTGCGTGCAGGAAATGCGGCGGCACCAAACAGAAGCATAACAAGAGCGGGACCAGGATTTTTTTTGTCTCCACCGCAGACATCGTTGTGTACCTTTCGAATAACATTGAAAGTCGATTCGTATAAATATAACTTATTTAACTGAAATTTCCGATTTAAAATTAATCAAGCTGCATTACTGAACTTTCCTTCCTTTTCTATTCATATTTTATAACTTGCATTAGGTTATTGCAACAACAACAGTACAGGTTGTTTCCGGATGCTTTTACGACTGTGAAAGACGTGCCTGGATATCTGTCAAAAAAATTTCTCTGACCAGTCCCACCAGCCAATCAGAGCACACTGGCCTGCGAATAGACGCCCCCAAAATGGCCTCATTCTCGTCCGGCCGTCGAACCAACCGATACAGTCCTGCATCTTCTGGCACTCGTAAGCCAAAGGGTTTTCGCCGCGAAAGAGTATCGATTTGTTTATGGTCAGGAACCTTACACAAAATCGAAGAGAATTTTCCCATTTGAACTGCGTGCCGAGATATTTTGCACGACAGACGCTACTGTTTTCTTGCTATCTATATCGAATTCAATATACTTGTTCGTAAGAGCCTCCTGTAATAAAGGTTATTGTAGTTTTAATCAAACAACCACGTATCGCGGCTGACTTGGGAGGCCCCGGTTACATAGTTTCTGGCTGCGGCTTCGGCTGTTCAATCACGTGTATGTGGAGGCGTTTGAAACTATTTTGTTTCTGGAAAAAGTGTTTGGAACACAGCTCAGGGAGTATGCGGTTAGGATTAGCGGGGAGAGACATAAGATGAGAAGGGAGATTCTAAACACAGGATTTCAGTCTGCCGCGGACATATCTCGGAAGTGAGAGTACACTGTCCAATCACACTTTTGGCGGTTGTCGTTACCTACTCATTGCAGTACAATGTTTTTCTTTTCTGCGTTCTGAAATGAAGAAAGCGTTTTCTAAATTCGTTCGTCAAGCTCTCGCAAACATCCGGCCCTTGTACGGGGCAGTTTTTGCGATGGCGATAAGTCTAAGCGTGTTGTGGACAGCTATGCCGTTTATCGTACGCAACATCGGTGGAACCGAAGAGCACGTTGGATACGTCTGGGCCGCCAACATGCTTGGCTATATGTTATGCTTGTTGTTTGCCGCATCGATGTTGGGCCATCTCAATCCCCGCCATACGACCCGCACAGCTGCCGCCGCTATGTTCCTGTCAACCCTCGTGATGGCTGTTGTGGTTTACTACGCAATAGCCCACAATCAACTCGGCAGGCCCATGCTCATCTGGACGATGATCGCCGCAGGCACAGTCGCCGGAGCAGCTATGTCGCTCTTCTGGCCTTTTCTTATGACCTGGGTTTCGGCCGACTACGAGGGTGCTATCCTGAACCGTCGGCTCGGAACCTACAACGGCACATGGTCTGCTGCCGCGATTATGGGCCCTCTGATAGGTGGTGTGCTCGTAGAAATGAACACCTTGGGGCCGATTGTGGCAGGTTTGGCGTGTCTGGCGGTTTGCTTTGTCCTACTCTGTCTTGCTCATGACGGGTCTGCTGGTCCCGCTGCTTTTGTAAGACCGGTTGATGCACCGGAAATCCGCTTTGACCGAAAGCTACTATTGCGCTTCAGGTGGATGGCCCGCGTTACCCTGTTCTGCTCCTGGGTCTGCCTGGGCGTGTCGCGTTCGCAATTTGCACTGTTGTTTACGAGTATGGGATTCTCGGAAATGCAGTTCGGGATAATTGTTACTTTATTTGGAATCTGCAACTTTGTCGTTTTGACCGGCGCAGGCCGCTTCGGCTTCTGGCATTTCAAACCGGCGATGCTTCTTGGTGTTCAAATGGTCCTTGCCCTCTCTCTTTTTTTGATCATCTTCGGCCGTACGCTCTGGGCCTTTGTTCCTGCATTTGTGATTATGGGCTCCGGCTTTGGCTTTGCCTATAGCTCTGGCCTCTATTACGGTGCCTGCGGCAGCAAGAAACGCTCCACCCAGATGTCAATACACGAAGTCACAATTTCACTCGGCGTTATCGTCGGCTCCGGAGTAGGGGGATACCTGTCCAGAAACTTCGGAATCCACTCACCCTATTGGTTCGCTGTCGTTGTTCTTGCTCTTGGCCTGATGGCTCAAGTGATTATATGGTTTTGTATTGACGGGGCTGAAAACAAGGGTAAAATGATTGATTTACATAGGGAAGGTCGAGCAAATCCTGAATAGTTGTTTATTTCTTTATCTTAATATTCCCTAATTGAAAGTTTGTTATGTATTCAGATTATATTCGTAATGTAGCAATAATCG
>CAYTND010000179.1:0-5251 GCA_964438965.1 uncultured Pirellulales bacterium | reverse complement strand
TGGCAGGACAGCGGAATGTATCAATACCGAATCCGGCACAACGATATTGAGGGCAATCTCGGCCTGGCACTTTCACATCCGCTTTATCATATTATCGGCATCGGGGTAAAACACATTCGGCTCGGCGAATTCGCATACAGGATAAACTTGATTTCCGCCGTTGCAGCGGCGTTTACCATTGCAAATCTGTTTTTGCTGCTGCGATTGTGGTTGAATAAACTTTTACCTGCCGTAATTGCTGCTGCTACGTTGGCCTTATCGCATACCTTTTGGCGGCACGCCGTAATCGCAGAAACATATACTCTCTATACGGCACTGTTACTGACAGAATTGTTAATGCTGCTGCAATACGTTAAAACAAAGCGGATGGTGTTTCTATACTTGCTCGGGCTTTTCAACGGCCTGGCAGCGGCCAACCACATGTTGGCTGCGATTTCCTTTGTTTGCTACCTGGTGTTTTGCATAGCTCTGCTGGTGCGAAGGCAAATCAGGCTAAGACACTTTGGAATTATTGTTCTGCTGTGGGTTATCGGTGCAGCTCCATACGAATACCTTATCCTCAAAAATATCATCCAGACCGGCGGTTTTACAGCTACCTTGGCCTCGGCGCTTTTCGGCAAAAGCTGGCAGGCAGATGTTCTTAACGTGGGTCTCACTGCCAGACTCGTCAAAGAAAATCTGATATTTCTTGTATATAATTTTCCCACGCCCAACGTCGTATTTTTCTTTGCGGGTCTGTGGGGGCTAAAAAAAGTATCACCGGCTCGTAACTTCGCTAAGGTTCTTCTGGCGTTGTTGATACTTTTCTTTGTATTTGCCTTTCGCTATACGGTGCCGGACAGGTACGCATTTTTCATACCCTTTTATTGCTTAGCTTCGGTCCTTATTGGTGTTGGTTTTGATTTGCTTATTACCAGGCCCAAACACAAAATTCTCTGTTGGATAGTTTTCCTCTTCGCTTTGCTGCCAATCCCAACCTATATCATTGCTCCTGCTATAGCAAAGAAAGCTGGATTCGATATTTCCACAAGAGCAGACGTCTCTTACCGCGATGACTATATATGGTTCTTGCAGCCTTGGAAGGCCGGTTACAGTGGAGCAGAAAAATTCGCCGAAAAGGTATTTGAAAAACTTGAACCTGAGGCTGTCGTTTATGCCGACAACACGATGGTTTATCCGCTGCTGTATATGCAGGAAGTCAAGGGGAAAAGGGCAGATATTAGAATCATATCCGAATATGCAGGCAGTGAAGGTGTGCCGCTGTTGAGCGAAAAATCCATAGAGCAATGGCTCTCGGAAGGAGACGTTTATACCGTCTCGCCGGTAGAGGGACATAAGCCCCGGGGAATTGTCTGGAAAATAGTTTATTGATGACTTCCCGTGTCAATCCCCTTTGCAAATTGCGCTCTCGGAGCCTACTCCTATTGGTCTTTGCAAAATAAATGAAGCTAAAAATTTACAGAAGAAGCAGGCTTTACCAGCAAGACCACCCCCAAACAAGTTTGAGGGTGCCACCCTGTCGGCAGTAAGCCACTGTACAACCGTAAGGGCAGTTACCGCTCCCTTACGGTCGCGGCTCTGTTTTGAGTAAGCGCATATATTTTTTGTGGTCCGTATTAACAAATCTTTGTGTCGATTAAGGATTTTGCAACCAGACTTCGCCGTCGTAGCGGAGCATGATTAAATCATCTTTGAAGCCGTCGAAACGGATATTTGTCTTTTTGCCTGACAGCTCCTGCAATATCCATTTTGGAAAGTTGGCGCCGGCCTTGATTGACAATGGTGCGCCGCCGCCGAAACGCGGATTTATCTCGACAAATTTAACTTTGTCGTTTTTTGTCAGAAACAGTTGCAGAGTTATAACGCCCGGCCCGGCCCCGAGGGTCTCAACCAATATCGCAGCTTCGCTCATAATGCGGGGGTCTTTTACCACCTGTGCCTTGCTTACCTCGCCGGCCCTTACCTCGATTCGTTTTCTTGGAACGACGCAGCGAACCTTCAAGCAGAAGTCAACATATACATCGCACGTATGCTCGGTACCCTCGATAAACTCCTGGCAGATAACGTTAGGTATCCTTTTGGCATAGAATAACAATTCCCTGCGATTATTAACGACGGCGTTACCTCTGCCGGCGTAGCCGTCCCAGGGCTTTAGAAAACAAGGCCAATTCAATCTCTTTTTCGAAAGTGCAGAGCGAACGCTCATAGTAACGGGAGTATCGAAGCTGTTTTTGACTAAGAACTGATACGTTTTTCTCTTGTCCTGACAGATATCGACTACCTCCGGGGCCGAAACAAGCACATGACATCCCATCGCAGCGAATTTCCGCTTGTTCCGGGCCAGAAGTTTCAGGTCCAAATCGATGGTGGGAACTAAGAGTTTTACCCTGCTGGTTTTGACAATCGAGAGCAATTGCCCGATATAGCGGGGGTGTGTCGTCGGCTTAACGAGAAAGGCTTCGTCGCACAGTTGCAGGGCCGAACTTAGCTCGGTTGTGTCTGTGCCGAAAAATGCAGCGTTTATTTTCAGTTGTTTAGCCGCCCGGCGAAAGCTGTTCAGCAGCGAGACACGTCTGCCGATGCAGGTGAATAATACATTCAAGCTATTTCTGGTTTTCGTTTTTCGTTTTTCGATTTTCACTGCCAATCAATTTCAACCACGGATTTGGATTCCCGCGAAGCGGGGTCCCTCACAGATTCCACGGATTTTAGTTCTTGTTTTTTTATTTTATCTGCGTAATCCGTGTAATCTGTGGTTAATTTTTAACTGGGAATAGGTAATAGTCAATATTTAATTCTCAATTTCCACTTCTTTTGACCCTGTTAGAAATAAGATGCCAAAGCATCTATCTTACGCTTGACAAAGGTTTCTAACGGGGTAAACTAACTACCTTAGTCTGATTAATCGACCAAAAACAGGTGCCGGTTTAGCGATTGTTGGGAAAGTGAATAGTCTGGGGTTTCTGACTCTCAATTATTGACTGGAAATCCGGAGTTGAAAAAAGAGATGCGTAAGACAACATTCAAAGGAGTTTTAATGCAGGTTCCACTGCTGGATTTAAAGGCCCAATATGCCGCTATCAAAGACGAAGTGATGCCGGCGATAAGTGAAGTTTGCGACAGTCAGTCTTTCGCTCTTGGCCCGGCCGTGGCTGAATTTGAAGAAAAAATCGCCGCATATTGCAATAGCAATTATGCAATCGGAGTTTCAAGCGGAACGGATGCTCTGATTGTCAGCTTGATGGCTTTGGAAATAAAACCGGGGGACGAAGTTATAACTACGCCTTTTACCTTTTTCGCCAGCGCCGGTTCTATCGTCAGACTCGGCGCAAGGCCGGTCTTTGTTGACGTTGACCCCGACTCTTACAACATTGACCCATCCGCTATCGAACAAAAGATAACCGAAAAAACGCGAGCAATCGTTCCGGTGCATTTATTTGGACAGGTAGCTCAAATGAAAGCCATCACGGAAATTGCCCAGCGTCACAATCTTGCCGTTATCGAAGATGCCGCACAGGCAATAGGAGCGAGCCAGGATGGCATAAAGTGCGGTAATTTCGGTGATTTCGGATGCTTTTCGTTTTACCCTGCCAAGAACCTCGGCGGTTTCGGGGACGGCGGTTTGGTAACAACCAATAGAGAAGACCTTGCGGAGAAAGTCAGAGTCCTTCGCGACCACGGGCAAAATCCCCGATACTTCTACAAAATGATTGGCGGCAACTTCCGTCTCGATGGTATCCAGGGCGCCGTTCTTGCCGTTAAGCTCAAATACCTCGACGGATGGAATGAAAAACGAAGGCAAAACGCCACTGTTTATGACAGTATCTTCGCCGATTCACCGGTTAAAGCGCCTAAAATTGAAGCAAACAACGTCAGTATTTATCACCAATATACCGTTACTGTGCCGGAAAGAGACAAGCTGCAAAAATTCCTGGCGGAAAACAATATCGGTTCGGCGATATTTTATCCCAAGCCGTTGCATCTGCAGGATTGCTTCAGCGACCTTGGATACAAGCCGGGCGATTTGCCTATTGCTGAACGGCTTTGTAACGAGGTTCTGTCTCTGCCGATTTATCCTGAACTTGCACCGGACCAAGTTGAATGTGTCGCTAACACCGTACTTAAATTCTACGGAATAAGTTAGGATGATAAAATGTTGAAAGTAAGCGAAAATCCACCGATAATCTGGCCCCAAGCAGAACCGATTCGTGATTTCCCCGGGCAATGGTGGGTTGTCCATACAAGAAGCAGGAACGAAAAGGCCCTGGCCCACGATTTAATAAGCAAAAATATCAGTTACTTTCTTCCGATGAGCTGGAAAGTTAGCCGTCGAAGCCGCAGAACGGTACGCTCACTTTTGCCTCTGTTCGGCGGGTATTTGTTCTTCTGCGGCCAGGAGGACCAACGGGTTGAACTATTGCGAACAAATCGTGTGGCGAACCTAATCGAAGTTATTGACCAGCAGACATTACTCAAGGAATTAGTGCAAATTGACCAGGCCCTTCGAGCCGGTGCTCCCCTTACGCCGCATAAGTACATCAAGGCAGGGCAACGATGCCGGGTCATAACAGGGCCACTAATTGGCATGGAGGGTATTGTGGTAAGAAGCAAAAACGCTATACGCCTGGTCCTGCAGATAGATATGCTCGGCCAAGCCGCAAGTGTTGAAATAGACATCGATATGATAGAAGTTCTCGAACAATGATAAACAACGGATTTCATGGATATGCTTTTCATTAAATAATCAATTATCGCAAAACGCAAAATTAACAGTGAGCTAAAGTGTCTAAAGTGAGCTAAAGTGACTAAAGTGGAAAAAATCCATAATTTTAGGCACTCTAAACTTTAGGCATTTTAGGCACTCTACTAACGGGAGCCAATATAATGCAGATTTGTGTGGTTGGGATTGGTTATGTCGGCTTGGTAACGGCCGCGTGCCTGGCAGAGGCCGGCAACAATGTTGTGTGTGTGGACAATGACAGTGAGAAAATTGCCCGTTTGAAAGATGGGGTAATTCCCATTTATGAGGCGGGCCTGACTGAAATGGTCAAGCGCAACGAAAAGCTCGGCCGACTACACTTTACTACCGATTTAAAATACGGCATAGACAATTCGCTTATTATCTTTCTTGCGGTCGGCACCCCATCAGCACAGGATGGCTCGTCGGATATATCGGCGATCCTTTCTGTCGCCCGCGGTATCGCTGAAAACCTCAATGACTATCGAATCGTCGCAACAAAGAGCACGGTGC